>JAMDCN010000064.1 GCA_023489025.1 Deltaproteobacteria bacterium
GGTCGCCGAAGGGATGATCGACCTCATGGAGCCCTTCCGGCGGCGGGACATCTACCACTGGCGGATGAACGGTTCCTATTCCCTGAAATCCGTCCTGCCGGTCCTGGTGCCGGAGATGACCTACGAGGGGATGGAGATCAGCGACGGGGCGATGGCTTCCGGGGCGTATTTCACGATGGGGGAGATGTCCGATCCCGCGGAGCTGGCCCGCCTGCGCAATGCGCTGCTGGAATACTGCCGGCAGGACACTCTGGGCCTCGTCCGGCTGCTGTCGAAGATGAAGTCCATCCAATAGGCCCATCGAGAACTAACGACGGGTCATGACCCTTTCGCTAACCTCGAAATAGAGTTTATCCCACCGAATATGTGACACGCTGCGTCTGCATAGCCCCCTGCTGGCATTCCCGGTGCAGTCTATCCGCGCATGATGCGATTCCCCGAGGAAACTTGATGTTTTTGGGGTAGACAGGACGGGGCTCGAACTACTGGTGTCCGGTAAGGATACCGAAAAAGAGCTTTCCAGTTCGGCTTTAATAGGTGGTCTGCCGCCATTGACAGGTCACAAACGTTCCGGTAACCTAAACTTTGTCATGTTGGCATGACATACCAACATGACGAGTCGATTGGTGCTGCACGAGAAGATCACGGATGAGCTTGGAAATACGGTCGAAATGAAAATCTGGAAGGTTCCGGCATCGGTGGATTTGCCTCACGGGTACAAGTATTCGTTGGTCTATATCGTCGGCGGAGAGAGAGTTGTCGGATACGACAACTCGGAAGGGAAAGGAGATCATAGGCATATCGGGGAAGGGGAATCGGTGTATGCGTTTAAAAGCATTCGGCGTCTTGTGCGCGATTTTCAGGCAGACGTCGAATTGTACAAGGAGAAACACAATGAGGGTTAAAACGGTGCGAATCGGCATCAAGGATATGCAAACGGCTATGGATGACTTCGTGCGGACCGCTGAAGCGATCGAGCGAGGTGAAAAAGTCAAGAAGAGGACAGGAGTTTATTTCACAAGCATGGAGGCATTTCGAAAAGTGCTTACAGTCCAGCGGATGAATCTTCTGCGCCTTATCAGGGAGAAAAAACCGGCTTCCCTCCACGAGTTGGCTCGTTTGGCGCGGCGCAACATCAAGAACGTTTCGGACGATGTGAAGCACCTCGCTCAGGTGGGCCTCGTCGAGCTGAAGGATTCCGAGAATAAGATATTGGCATTGGTAAATTACGACAAGATTCTCCTGGAAATCGCTGTCTGATTCATCTTGCGGGACACGCTGGCACTCGTCCGGCTGGTGGAAAAATTGCGGTCAATCTGATTTTTCGACTGTCCCCCATCACCCCCGTCCAGATAACCCATCGCCCGCCCATTTCCGCCCGCCAGTAGATACCGGATCGTCATTCCTAGCCGGAGCGATTCGCGCCGTCCGCTAGGCTTGCGGTGGCATCGTCCGTGCAGGATTAAAGGGATATGCCAACAGCTTTAAGGTATAAAGGTTATCGATTCTTCTTTTTCAGCTTGGAGGGGAAGGAACCTCCGCATATCCACGTAGAGCGGGGTGAACATTATGCCAAATTTTGGCTCGATCCCGTATCTTTGGCGTGCTCGCGTGGTTTCAGGAGCTATGAAATCGTCGAGCTCCAGCGTATTATCAAAGAGAAGAAGTCATTGTTCGAGGAGAGATGGCATGAGTACTTTGGCCGTAAAGATTGAGCCGCTTGTCGTCGACGTGTCCTTTACGACGCGCATGCTCCATGTCGTGCTGGCGGACGGCCGTGAGGTTTCCGTCCCCCTTGCTTGGTTTCCTCGTCTTCAAAAAGCTACAGCGAAACAGAGAAAGAATTGGCGCCTCATTGGTGGAGGGGTCGGCATCCATTGGGAAACCGTGGATGAAGACATCTCCGTGAGAAGTTTGCTTTCCATTAAGTAAATCTATCTCTCGGAAGCAGCTTTTTCCCGGTTATAAATTCTGCCTGTAGATGATTTGATTGGTCCCGGATTGCAATGGTAGATATTCCGGACGATCTTCGGATGCTTTGGGTCCGGAAGGAAGACTCGGAGGAGTAGGATGGGTTCTGTCGAATTTGACGATACCGATGTGAAAATGCCCGCCCTCTTCATAGGGCATGGCAGCCCGTTGAACGCGATCGAAACCAACGAGTTTAGCCGGGCATGGGCTCGGGTGGGCAAATCTCTGCCTAGACCCAAGGCGATTCTTTGCATCTCCGCGCATTGGGAAACAGCCGGTACGCATGTGACCGCGATGGACCTTCCCAGGACGATCCATGACTTCTATGGGTTTCCTCAACCGCTTTATGAGGTGAAATATCCAGCTCGAGGCTCGCCGGATCTGGCTCGGCTTGCGCAGAAAACCGTGCGCAAGGCCCAAGTCCAACTGGATGAGGAGTGGGGGCTGGATCATGGCGCGTGGGCTGTTTTGCGCCGGATGTTTCCCGATGCCGATATCCCGGTGATCCAGCTGAGTCTGGATCGTATGAAAGATCCCGCGTTCCATTACGGTCTTGGAAAAGAGTTGAAGGTGCTCCGAAACAAGGGGGTCCTGATCGTAGGAAGTGGAAATATGGTTCATAACCTGAGGGTCATGGCCTGGCAGGATATGGCCTTTGATTGGGCGGTTGAGTTCAATGAGAGACTGAAACAGTTGATCCTGGCAGGAGACCACAACGCGATGATCCATTATCGGGAATTGGGGGAAGCGGCGCGATTATCGGTACCGACGAACGAGCATTATCTGCCGATGCTCTACGTTCTTGCCTTGAAGGACAAAGAGGATCAAATCGTTTTTTTTACGGATAAGGTGACGCTAGGCTCGATATCCATGCGTTCGCTAAGGATTGGCTGAATATTGAGTTGACATCCTATGTATAATTCTATATATATATCTACAAAGGAGGAGCATCCATGGGAAGCGCGACACGCCAGGCGAATTTCCTTTTGCCCGAGGAACTGCTGGCGGAACTTCGGGCCAACGTCTCGTCGAGACAGCAAAGCCGGTTTGTCGCCGAGGCCCTGAAGAAGGAGCTGCGGCGCGTCCGCTTGGCCAAGGCGATCGAGACGAGCTTCGGCGCCTGGAAGGAAGCCGACCACCCCGAGTTTGAGAGAGGCGCTGGGCCTTTCGTTCGGCGTCTTCGCAAATCGACGCGGGCGAAACGTCAGGGATGAAGAACACTCTCGTCGACACGGACATTCTCATCAATTTCCTAAGGGGTAGGAAGAAGGCGAAAGATTACCTCTCTTCGCTTCTCGATGAATCGAGCATCTATTGCTCGGCGATCACCATAGCGGAAATTACCGCCGGCATGCGTTTCGGCGAGGAGGGGAGGACAAAGGCGCTTATTGACCATATCGAGGTCCTGGACGTAAACCGGGACGTTGCCGAGAAGGCAGGGTTCTACAAGCGCAGCACCAGGGGCCACCGTCTGGAGCTTGACGATTGCCTGGTCGCGGCGACGGCATTTGTTCACAAAGCGGTTCTGGCCACGGGAAACGGGAAACATTACCCGATGGAAGACATCAATGTAATGGCAGTAAACACGGAGTAGCCAAGGCCGCCCCATAGACCTGTCCGCCGTCCCGGGTCGGCGGTGGTCTTGAACGCCTCCATCAAAGGGAATGCCCGGCACCACCGTCTACGGCGCGACCAAGGCGGCGGTCGTCAACCTCGCCAAAACCCTCTCCGCCGATCTGGTCGATCGGAGCATCCGCGTCAACGCGATCAGCCCGGGTCCCGTGGAAAGCGCGCTTCTCGGACGCACCGGGATGACGGATGAGCAGTTGAAGCAGACCAAGGAGTGGATCCGAAACCAGGTCCCGCTAAAGCGCTTCGCCGCGCCGGAAGAGATCGCCGAAGCCGTGCTCTACCTTTGCTCCAGCGCCTCCTCCTTCGTCGTCGGCGGCGAGATCGTCATCGATGGCGGCATGTCTCTCTAGGAACGAACGCTGCGACCACTTCCCCTAAAATATCGACCTTATGGAGCCCTTCCGGCGGCGGAACATCTACCACTGGCGGATGAACGGTTTCTATTCCCTGAAATCCGTCCTGCCGGTCATGGTGCCGGAGAAGATGCGGACCATGGAGGGAGAGGTGGGATTCGGGTACATTGGACAAAGGAGGAGCGCAACGGGGGATGTTCTGCCCGGAATGCCAGATGGAGTACATCGAGGGGGTGTTCCTCTGCCCCGACTGCCGGGTGCCGCTCGTGACTGAGATGCCGCCCGCCCCGACGACCGAGTACGTGGAGCACGTCACGGTCTTCACGACCGGGAACTCCGTGATCCTGGCGATGGCCAAGTCGGTGCTCGAGGGCGCAGGCATCCGATGCTTCGTGAAGGGAGAGGTCCTCCAGGACCTCTCCCGCATCGGCCCGGCGCCTTACCGTTTTCTTCTCCTCGGCGGGTGTTGAAGGGGACTTGGAAATCATGGAGAACATTATAAAGGATGCATCCTCCTGCCGCGTGCCAAGGCCGGTGGTCAATCGTCGTGGCCATGCCCCCCCTTGCCCATCTTCCGATGTTCCTTGCGGTCGTGACGATCGCCGTGCCGGCCATTATCGTCGTATTTCCGGGAATGTTCCTTCTTCCACTGCCCGTACGGGACATGTTTTGCCTTTTTGTAGCGGACTCGGTAATCGCTAGGCACCCGTATGACCTCGACCGGGACGACTCGGCGCTCTACCACCACCCACGGGCCGTTGTAGACCCGGGAGCGGTACCACCGGTCACCCCGAGGCGACCACCAGAACCCTGCGTGGAAAAAGAGATTCGCACCTGCATCGGGGACGAAGTAGACTCCAGCCCCGGGGATCAGGACGACCTCGGGGGGTTCCGCCACGACCACCGGCGGGGGGCCGATGTTGAGGTTGACGTTGATTTCCGCCGGCGCGGAACCCGGCAGACCGGAAAGAAAAAGGACTGCCGGGGG
>JAMDCN010000127.1:0-9185 GCA_023489025.1 Deltaproteobacteria bacterium
CTTGAGGATCAAGAACGGGAACATGACACAGGCGGCCGCCTTCCTGCGCATCCCCAGGCATGTCCTGATCTACCGGCTCGAAAAGTACGGGATCCGCCGCGAGGCGTGAATGGACATCCCCCGGCCCGGCCTTGAAGAATAGCCTCTCGTTCTTCAAGACTATTCGTCTTTCTTGTCTTGTCGCTGTCCTTCCTTCCGAAGGACATCGCCGCAACTATTTGATGTTAAAGCATTAGCCTTCAAATGGTCTTATGGCACGCCCGGTGCATTCTGCGTCGGACAAGACCGGGAACGGCGCCGTCGCAGGTGGAATGGAAACAACGATGAAAGGGGGAGTCACATGAGACCCGTCACGGTGTACCGGGTGGATTACTTGAAGAAGACCAGGGTCCCGATCGGCGAGATCCGGGAGCGGAGGAGGACTGACCGGGGCGGCAACCTCCTCGACCTGCTCAGGCTCGCGCGAAAGATCTACGGGGCAGGCCCGGAGGATGCCATCCACATCGCCGTCGACAAACGGGAGGCGCAGCGGGCCTGGATGAAGCATCTGGTGGCATAACGGCCCGGCGTGGCGAACGAGAGAGGAATACTCTTCAATCGACTGAAGAATATCCTTCGGTGTTCGGATTTCAAATACGCCAGTCCCTCTCGTCTGCTTATATAACAACTGGATAATATTTGAATTTTTCCTACAGATCTTTGGGTGGCACGACCCGTGCTTTAGTTTAGGCCAACTATTTTCCGGAGGTTTTCGAACCATGGCGGTGAATCGCAGGAAGGGCATGATCATCGGTGGGGTAGTCGCTGGAATCGTGGTTGTCGTCGTTGCGGCCGTTTCCGCCGGCGTGCTGGACGGTTTCTTTAAAAAATCCCCCGCGGAAACGGCGAAAGCGGCGGGAGTGGTGGAGACGGCGGACGCCGTGAAGATCCCCCTGAAGGCCCTCGATTCCGGGAAAGCCCTCTTCCTGTCGTTGGAGTCGGAAGGGCGGCCGTTGTACTACTTCGCCTTGAAAAGCCAGGACGGCGCGTATCGGGCGGCGCTCGACGCCTGCGACGTCTGCTTCAAGTCGAACCGCGGGTACCGGCAGGAAGGGGACCTCATGGTCTGCAACAATTGCGGCCAGACCTTTCCCTCCAACCGGATCGGGGAGATCAAGGGCGGTTGCAATCCCCATCCTCTGGCGCGGGGAATCGACGGGCGGAATCTCGTGATCCGAAAGGCCGACATCGCCGAACGCAAGGATTACTTCGCCCTCAAGCGGTCATGAGCGTCCGTCGCGGATTCCGAACGGAGAGTCGTTCATGAACATACGAAAGCTGGCCTGGAAGAACCTCTTGCGGCGCAAGTCGCGAGCCGTTTTCACGGGCCTCGGGATCTTCCTCGGGATCGCCACGTTCGTCGCGATCTCGTCGATCACCTCGCAGATGGAAGGGGCGGTCCAGGACCAGTTGGACCGGTTCGGCGCGAACATCGTGGTCTCTCCGAGGGCCGAGCAGCTCTCCCTGGGGTTCGGGAACATGACCCTCGGAGGAACGGAGGTGACCTACTCCCGCCTCACGATGGCGGACAAGGAGCGGATCGCGTCGATCCACCACAAGGACCGGATCCGTTCCATCGTCCCCTTCCTGGTTACCGCCGCGGACGCCTCCGGGAAGAACCTCGTCTGGATGGGGCTCCCCGCCGCGGACATGGCTGGAGCCCGTCCTTGGTGGAAGATCCAGGGGGGGATGGGGCTGAAACGCGGAGAGGTGCTGCTGGGCGCCGAAGCGGCGGCGCTGCTCGACAAGGGGGCGGGGGGGACCGTGACGGCCGGGAAACGCCTGTTCCGCGTCGCCGGGGTGCTTCAGCCGACGGGGGAGAAGGAGGACGGGATGGTCATCGCCGACATCGCGGACGTGCAGGTGCTGGCGAAGAGGCCTGGCGCAGTGACGTATTTCGAGGTGGCGGCGCTATGCAAGAATTGCCCGGTGGAGCAGATCGTGGCGCAGATCGGGCAAGCGTTGCCCGGCGCGCGGGTGTCGGCGATCCGGCAAGTGGTGGAGAGCCGGAAGGCCGCGGTGGAGCAGCTTCGGCGCCTCGGGTTCGGCGTCTCGGCGATCGTGCTGTTGATCGGGGGACTCATGGTGCTGGTGACCGTGATGGGCGGGGTACAGGAGCGCACGCGCGAGATCGGGGTCTTGCGGGCGGTCGGTTTCCGGAAACGCTCGATCTTCTCCCTCCTGTTCTGGGAGACCGGCTGGGTGTCGCTCCTCTCCTCGCTGCTCGGGGCGGGGACGGGAATCGCCGTCGCGTACATTGCGTCGCCGGTGTTCGGGATCGAGCATCCCTCGGTCGTCTTCTCACCGGCGATCTTCGGCGCCGTCGCCGGCCTCTCACTCGGGTTGATCGGGGCCATTCCGCCGGCGCGGCGCGCGGCCGCCCTGTCGCCCACGGAAGCGATCCGCAGCCTTTGAAAAAAACACGAGTGGGAGAAACGATGGAACCGATCATTCACCTGAAGGACGTTTCGATGGTCTACGGAGGCAACGGTACCCGGACGACGGCGCTGGCCGGGATCTCCTTCGATGTTCTGCAGGGGGAGTACCTCGTCATAACGGGGGAGTCGGGGGCGGGGAAGAGCACTATGCTGACGATCCTCGGGGGGCTCCAGGTCCCTACCGAAGGGGCGGTTCGGATCGGCGGCTCCGATCTCTCCGCGCTCCCGGCGGACGGCTTGGCCGACTTCCGGCGGAAGACGATCGGTTTCGTCTTCCAGGCGTACCACCTCCTCCCGTACCTGACGGCGCGGGAGAACGTGATGGTGCCCATGTCCCCGGAGCGGGTCCCGCCCCGGGAGAAGGAGGAGCGGGCCAACGACCTTCTCGCCTCCGTGGGGCTGGCCGGGAAGGAGGATCGCCTCCCTTCGCAGCTGTCCGGCGGAGAGAGCCAGCGAGTGGCGATCGCGCGTGCCCTGGTCCACGATCCCCCCGTGTTGCTGGCGGACGAGCCGACGGGGAACCTCGACAGCGCGACGGGAGAGCAGATCCTCGACCTGTTCTCCGGGTGGCACGGCCGGGGGAAGACGGTCCTGATGGTCACGCACAACAAGGCGAACCTCTCCCGCGCCACTCGGTCCATCCGCCTGCGCGATGGGCAGGTCGAGGAGGATCGGTTATTGCAATCTTTTTCCGCGGAGCCGGCGGCGGTCTGAACGCAGGTCATCAACACAGGTCATCAACGGAAGAAAGGAAAGAGCGATGGAAGAAGCGGGAAAGGGAAAGCAGGAGTCAACGGGAACACAAGCGTCGACGGAAACGGCCGCAACGGGGGAACCGCAATCCGTGGAGAGCCGGCGAGGCCCTGGCTGGAAAGCATGGGTGCTCTCCATTCTCGCGGCGATCATCCTGTCGGTGACGGCGACGCTGCTTCTTGGAGGATCCGGTTCCTTCCGGTCGGATCGCGCGGCGGCGGAGGGAGCGGGTCGCAGCTGCTGTCCCCCCGCGGTTGCGGAGAAGTGAGGGGAGAACGTGTGATGACATCGCGCAACGAGAAGGGCGAGGCCGTGACGTTCGCGGTCATGGGGATCATGATGGTGGGCGGCTTGCTCCTCTGGATGTTCTCCGGACACTCTCACATGTTCGGGATGCATGGGGGGAGGCATCCGGCGTCGGAGGTTCGCTCCGGAGAACGCCATGAGGGTGTGCTTGATGCGCAGGAGGGACACCCGGGTGAAGTGGGGGATGATGTGCCGGAGCGGGATCGCCTGCAGACTCCCGGCGGAGACGAAAGGAATCCTTAGCGCGCCCCCTTCTTATTTTCCAAATGGTATTCAGATTTTATTCGCCGCAGACAGATAATATAAGGGTGCTGCGAAATAACCCGGGCGGACTGTGGAAAGGGTGATCACGTGATGAAGAGGCGAGCGATGAGGATCGGCGAAGGAATCATGACACCGGGAAGAACCCTCTTCTTCCTCCTGGCGATCTCGATCGCGTCGCCGTGGGCGAGTCCGCTCCGGGCGGAAGAGCCGCCTCGGCCGGTGGGTTATTACGTCGACGCGGCGTTATCGGGTTATCCATCTCTGGCGTCCATGCGGCAGCGGATCACGATGAAGCGAAACGAGGCGATCCGCGCGGGGGCGCTGGACGATCCCAAGGGGTGGGTTGCGATCAGCAACGTCCCGGTCCGGACCGGATCGTTCCGCGAAGAAGATATGACGGGGAAGGAGATCGGCTTCTCCCAGATGATTCCCTACCCGGGGAAGCGGGCGCACGCGGTGCGGATCGTCGAGAAGGAGAAGGATGAGGCGGAATTCGACCTGGCGGAGATGCGGAACATGCTCCGCGCGGACGTCAAGATGACCTATGCGGAGCTGACCACCGTACGGGCGCAGGCGGACGTGGTGCGCCAGGTCCGGGCCGTGCTGGACCAGGTGGTGCAGGTTTCCACGGAGATGCTCGCGGTCGGGAAGGGGAGGCAGCCCGATGTTCTCCGGGGGCAGGTAGAGTTCCAGAAGATGCGGGAGATGCTGCTTACGCTGGAGAACCGGGAAAAGGTCCTCTCGATCCGCCTGAATACCCTCGCGGTGCTCACTCCGGACGCGCCGGTGCCGGCGCTGGACAACCTCGTCGAGTTTTTCCCGGGGTACAACGTGGAGGAGCTCCGGGCGATCTACAGGGCGGAGCGCCCGGCGCGGCAGGCGATCCAAGCCCGGATCGAAAAGGGGAAGTTGGGCGTCCTGCACGCGGAGCACGAGTACAAGCCGGACTTCGAGATCTCCACCTCCTACATGCAGCGTGACCCGATGCCGGACGGGACGAAGCGCCCGGACATGTTCTCCGCCATGGTGTCGATGACCCTTCCGATATGGAGGAAAGAGAAGATCGAGCCGGGGATCCGGGCGATGGCGGCGGAGAAGGAGATGGCGATTCGCGACGAGGAGACCCTTGACGCCGAGGCGGCCAACGCGATCGACGGTTCGCTCGCGTCCCTTTCGAACTTCGCGGCGGTGGCGAAGCTGTACCGGACGACCCTCATCCCCCAGGCGGAGCAGTCGGTCCGGTCCAACCTCGAAGCGTACCAGGTGGGGGAGATCGACTTCCCGATGCTCATGGATTCCCTGGTCGCGGAGCTCAACTTCCGCAAGGAGTACGCCGGGATGGTAGGCGAGATGCACTCGACGAAGGCCCGGCTGGAGGCGGCTGTGGGCAGGGAACTCGATGGAGCAGCAACGGATCCCGGTGGGAGCGCACCTCCGGAAACGAAGAATTCCGACGGAGAGGGACGATGAGCGACGAGAAGAAGGCAGGGGTGGAGGGATCCGGGATGCCCGGGGAAATCGGGGGATCGGGTGAGGCGCCGCCGAAGGGACCCGGAAAGAAGAAACGGCGCTGGATCTACTACGTCGTGGCAATCGTGGTTGCCTTGGCCGGCGGCGTCGCGTATCTCTACTTCAGCGGTTGCCTGGGCGGTGGCGGCGGCGCGGACAACACGGCGGGCGTGCACGCCCAATCCGACAAGTACACCTGCGGCATGCACCCGTTCATCTTCTCCGACAAGCCGGGAAACTGCCCCATCTGCGGGATGAAGCTGACGAAGATCGAGGGCTCGGCGGGTCCCGGCGTCGCTGCCGTCGCTCCTTCGGCGCCCGCCGCGAAACCTTCGGGAGGCCCGCGGAAGATCCTCTTTTACCGCAGTCCGATGAACCCCAACGTCACATCGCCGACTCCGTCCAAGGACTCGATGGGGATGGACTTCGTTCCGGTGTACGAGGACGAGGCCAGGGGGAGCGGGGGCGGCGCTGCTTTGCCCGAGGGGTACGCCAACGTCCGAGTGGGGATGGAACGAGCGGAGATGGCCGGGATACAGAGCGCGGCCGCGGTGCGGGAGACGATCAGCCGGCCGGTGCGGGCCGTGGGGCTCGTCGTGCCCGATGAAAAGCGCGTCCGCCGCGTCCAGACGAAAATCGACGGCTGGATCGAAAAGCTCCACACCAATTTCACCGGAGAATTGGTGAGGAAGGGGCAGCCGCTCATGGATATATACTCCCCGGACCTCGTGGCTACCCAGCGGGAATACCTGCTGGCGAGGGCGGGCGCGGACCGGATGAAGGAGAGCCCGTACGAGGATGCGCGGCGGATGTCTTCCGGCCTCGTCCAGGCCGCCCGGACGCGCCTGAAGCTCTTCGACGTTCCGGAAAGCTTCATCGAGGAACTGGAGCGCACGGGCAAGGTGCGGCGCATCGTCACGCTGAACGCGCCGGTGTCGGGCTACGTGACGGGCAAGGAGATCTTCGAGGGGATGCGCGTCTCGCCGGGGATGGATCTGCTCACCGTGACCGACCTCTCCCGCGTCTGGATCGATGCCTATCTCTACGAATACGAGGCGCAGTTCGTGCGCGTCGGGCAAACCGCCGTTCTCGATACGGAGGCCGATCCGGGGTCGAAGATGAAAGGGCGGATCGCCTACATCTATCCCACGATCTCGCCCGAGACCCGCACGCTCAAGGTGCGGTTCGACTTTCCCAATCCCGGTCTTCGCCTGAAGCCGCAGATGTACGCCAACGTCTCGCTCGGTCTGCATAGCGTGACAGGTGTCGTCATCCCCGACTCGGCGTTGATCGAAACCGGTACCCGCGTGATCGCATTCGTGGATGCGGGAGGCGGCAGCTTCGAGCCGCGCGAGGTGAAGGTGGGCGTCCGTGGCGACGGCAAGGCGCAGATCCTTTCCGGCATAAAGGCGGGCGAAAACGTCGTGGTGGGCGCCAACTTCCTGCTCGACTCGGAGTCGAAGCTGCGGGCGGCGCTCACGAAGATGACCGGCGGCGCGTCCGCGCCCTCGCAGCCGCAACCGAAGCCGCAAGGGCAGGTTGATCACACGGGCCACGGAGGCGGGCAATGAACCCGCACGGTGCGGGATCGCCCGGCGAGCCCGTGAAAGACACCTTCATCCAGCGCATCATCGGGTTCTGCGCGGTCAACCGCTACCTCACGCTGCTCGCGGTGACCGCGCTGTGCGCGTTCGCCGTCTACACGTTCAAGGAGATCCGTCTCGACGCGCTGCCGGACCTGTCCGACACGCAGGTCATCGTCTACTCGAAGTGGGACCGGTCCCCCGACATCATCGAGGACCAGGTGACGTACCCGATCGTGGCGGCGCTGCTGGGCGCTCCGAACGTCAAGGCGATCCGCGGTTTCTCCGACTTCGGCTTCTCGTACGTGTACGTGATCTTCCAGGACGGCACCGACATCTACTGGGCCCGCTCCCGCGTGCTGGAATACATGTCCAAGATCCAGTCGCGGCTGCCCAAGGGAGTGCAGACCGAGCTGGGGCCCGACGCCACGGGCGTGGGCTGGATCTACCAGTACGCGCTGGTCGACCGCTCCGGCACGCAGTCGCTCGACCAGCTCCGCTCGTACCAGGACTGGACTCTGCGCTACGCCTTCCAGTCCGTTCCCGGGGTA
Source organism: Deltaproteobacteria bacterium (assembly GCA_023489025.1). The sequence goes on from JAMDCN010000127.1 coordinate 7,444, forward strand.
TCGGAAGTCGCATCCATCGGCGGCTTCCAGAAGCAGTACCAGGTGACGGTCGATCCGAACAAGCTGGCGTCCTACGGCATTCCGATCACCATGGTCAGCGATGCCATACGGGAGTCGAACAACGAGGTGGGCGGGCGCCTCATCGAGTTCGCGGGCGCCGAATACATGGTGAGGGGACGGGGATATATAAAGAACCCGTCCGATCTGGAAAACGTGGTGCTGAAGACAGGCGCCGGCGGGGTTCCCGTCCTGCTGAAGGATGTCGGCCACGTGGCGTTCGGCCCCGAGATCCGGCGCGGCGTCTCCGACCTCGACGGGCTGGGCGACCACGTGGGCGGCATCATCGTGATGCGCTACGGCGAGAACGCGCTCAACGTCATCGACCGGGTCAAGGCGAAGATGAAGGAGCTGGAGCCGTCGATGCCGAAAGGGGTCGAGTTCGTTCCGACCTACGACCGCTCCGACCTCATCCACCGGGCGATCGGGACGCTCAAGCACGAGCTCGGGGTCGAGATGGTCATCGTCGCGCTCGTGATCCTCTTTTTCCTGTGGCATGCCCCTTCCGCGCTGGTGCCGATCATCACGATTCCCGTCTCGGTGCTGTTGTCCTTCATTCCCCTCTACTACATGGGGGTGACGGTCAACATCATGAGCCTGGCCGGCATCGCCATCTCGATCGGCGTGCTCGTCGACGGGTCTATCGTCGAGGTCGAAAACGCCTACAACAAGATCTACCACTGGGACGCCGGCGGGCGGAAAGGCGACTTCCACGCGATACGTCTCGAGGCGCTGAAGGAGGTCGGCCCTTCCGTCTTCTTCTCGCTGCTCGTCATCGCCGTCGCGTTCCTCCCCGTCTTCACGCTGGTCGACCAGGAAGGGAGGCTGTTCAAGCCGCTGGCGTATTCGAAGAACCTGGCGATGGCGCTGGCCGCGCTCCTCGCGATCACGCTCAACCCGGCGCAGCGGATGATGTTCGCCCGGATCGACCCGTACACCTTCAAGCCGAAGTTCCTCGCGAAACTGGCCACGCACGCTTTCGTCGGAAAATATTATTCCGAAGAGAGGCACCCGGTCAGCCGCGTGCTCTTCCGCGTCTACGAGCCGGCGTGCCGCTTCGTGCTGCGCCGCCCGAAAACGGTCATCGCCGCCGCATTGGTGGCGCTGGCGGTGAGCGTTCCCGTCTACTTCAAACTCGGCAGCGAGTTCATGCCGCCGCTCAACGAAGGCACCATGCTCTACATGCCGACGACGCTGCCGGGGCTTTCCGTCGCGCAGGCGCAGGACCTGATGATCCGCATGGACAAGCTGCTGAAAAGCTTCCCCGAAGTCGAGCGCGTCTTCGGCAAGGCGGGGCGCGCCGACACGTCCACCGACCCGGCGCCGTTCTCGATGATGGAAACCACCGTGGTGCTGAAAGACCCGTCGAAGTGGAGCGCCAAGGAGCGCTGGTACTCGAACTGGGCGCCCGATTTCCTGAAGGCCGTGTTCCGGCCCATCTGGCCCGACCATATCTCGTGGGACGAGCTCGTGGCGAAGATGGACGGCGTCGTCCGCTTTCCCGGCGTCACCAACGCCTGGACGATGCCGATCAAGGCGCGCATCGACATGCTGACGACCGACGCTGAAGCACGAGCTCGGGGTCGAGATGGTCATCGTCGCGCTCGTGATCCTCTTTTTCCTGTGGCATGCCCCTTCCGCGCTGGTGCCGATCATCACGATTCCCGTCTCGGTGCTGTTGTCCT
>JAMDCN010000127.1:9195-22746 GCA_023489025.1 Deltaproteobacteria bacterium
GCTGACGACCGGCGTCCGCACGCCTATAGGCATCAAGGTGTACGGAAGCGATCTCGCCGAGATCCAGCGGATCGGGGAGAACCTGGAGCGTGTCATGAAGGACATCCCGGGGACCCGCTCCGTTTTCGCCGAGCGCGTGACCGGCGGCTACTTCATCGACATCGTGCCGAAGCGCGACCAGCTCGCCCGGTACGGCCTTACGATCGAGAAGCTGCAGGACGTGATCATGAGCGCCATCGGCGGCGAGAACATCACCACGACGATCGAGGGACGGGAGCGCTACCCCGTGAATCTGCGCTACCCGAGGGAACTGCGGGAGGATCTCGGCCGGCTCGGGAGGGTGCTCGTCCCCACCGGGATGGGAGCGCAAGTGCCCATCGCCCAGCTCGCCGACGTCAAGATGCTGCAGGGCCCCGCGATGCTGCGCGACGAGAACGGCTTTCTGGCCGGCTACGTCTACGTAGATATCGCCGGACGCGACGTCGGCAGTTACGTCGAGGAGGCGAAGAAGGTCGTCGCCTCGAAAATCTCCCTAAAACCGGGCTACGTGCTGCAGTGGAGCGGTCAGTACGAGAACATGGCCCGCGTTCGCGAACGGCTGAAGCTGGTGGTTCCGTTGACGTTGGCGCTGATCTTCACCCTGCTCTACATGAACACGCGAAGCGCGTTCAAGGCGTCGCTCGTCATGCTCGCCGTTCCGTTCTCGGCCATCGGCGCGATCTGGCTCTTCTATCTGCTCGGCTACAACGTCTCCATCGCCGCCTGGGTCGGGATGATCGCGCTCATGGGGCTGGACGCCGAGACCGGCGTGTTCATGCTGCTGTTCCTCGATCTTTCCCATGACGACGCGAAGAAGAGGGGGCTGCTGCGGAACCTCGCGGAGCTCGACGAGGCTATCATCCACGGCGCCGTGAAGCGGGTGCGCCCCAAGATGATGACGGTGGCCGCGGCCTTCATGGGGCTGCTGCCGATCATGTGGTCGACCTCCGCCGGCGCCGACGTCATGAAGCGGATCGCCGCCCCGATGATCGGGGGACTGGTCACGTCGTTTATCCTCGAACTTCTGGTTTACCCGGCGATCTACAAGTTGTGGAAGCGGCGGGAGCTCGAACCGGTCGCACGACCGGCGGGGTCGTAACGTTCCATGGCGGCACGCCTTGCATCAGGCAGCCGACAATAATCGCGGCGCGGAAGCGCCGCGGCAAACAAAGGGAGGCAAGGAAGATGCGGACGATCGGAAAATCGGTTCGGACTGTGGTCTGCGGTACGGCGTTGATGCTCATGGCGCTGCCGGGGATTTCCTCGGCGGCGGAGCACGGCGGGATGTCCGGAATGAAGATGGACGGCAACGGCGGCATGAAGATGGGCGATCACGGGATGATGAATTCGGGCGGTCACGACATGATGAAGATGGGGGACAAGGTCTTTACCGGGAAGATCGGTCCGTGGCACGGCGAGGCACGCCTCATGGACATGAAGGCGCAGATGGAGCACGCGAAGGGATCCGGGATGAAGATGGAGGGAATGATGGGGACCCACCACATCGCACTGTCCCTGACCGACCCGAAGACCAGGTCGCGCGTGACCGAGGGAAAGGGGACGGTCACGGTCGCCGGCCCGGACGGGAAGGCGGCGACGTCCGATTTCATGGTCATGCAGGGGCATTTCGGCGCGGACGTCAACCTGCCGGCCCCCGGGAAGTACACGTTCAAGACGCGGATCGAATCGGGTGGAAAGAAGGGGAGCGCCACGTTTACCTATACGTTGAAGTAGGCCACACGGTTTGCCGGGGCGGGCGGTGCGGTTCCGCGCGCCGCCCGTCCCACCCGGCGAGGATCAATTACAGGGGGTGTGTCCCATGAAGATACAGAAAATCCGGTCGATCGCGAAGGAAGCGGGAGTGAAATCCGCCAGGAGGAGCAAGGGGGAGATCATCCTGGCCATCCAGGATGCGGAAGGGAACTTCCCGTGTTTCGGCACGGCCCGGGACGGTTACTGCGACCGGGAGGATTGCGCATGGAAGGAAGACTGCCTGCCCCCGGGATGAGGCCCCCTTCCCGCACGGATCATCCAATACGAAAAGAGGAGTTGGTCGCCGCCGTAGTCTGCGCCGTCGCGGTCGCTCACTTCGTCACTCCGGCCGGTCTTCATGGTTGGCATTGGCTCCACGTTCTCTTCCAGAAGATGTTTTATCTTCCCATCCTGTTGGCGGCGGCCTGGTTCGGTCTCCGAGGGACGCTCCTGACCGCTGGCGCGATCAGCGTCTTGTACACGGTCCATGTCCTGCTGGACTGGGAAGGATACCGGATGGTGCAGGCCGAGCAGATCGGGGAGCTTGCCAGTTTCTGGATCGTCGCGGTGACTTCCTCGTTCCTTTTCGACCGCGAACGACGCGCCCTGGCGGAGACAACCGCCTCCCACGAGGAGACGCTGGCGGCGCTTGCATCCTCCCTCGACCTCCGGGAGCACGAGACATCCATGCATTCCCACCGGGTGAGGGAGTACACCCTCTTGCTGGCGGAACGACTGGGAATCAAAGGTGAGGCGGCCCTGACCGGCATAGGAACAGGGGCGTTTCTACACGACGTGGGGAAAATCGGCGTGCCCGATTCGATCCTCCTGAAAAAAGGCACGCTGACGGATGAGGAGTGGACGCAGATCCGGCGGCACCCGGAACTGGGCGTGTCTCTCATCGGCCCGATACGGTTCCTTGGAGGCGCCCGCGAGATCGTCCTTGCGCATCACGAGAAGTTCGACGGCACGGGATATCCCCGGGGGCTCGCCGGGGAAAGCATCCCGCGGACGGCGCGAATCTTCGCGGTGATCGACGTCTTCGACGCGCTGACGATAGACCGCCCGTACAGAGCCGCCTTGCCGTACCGGAGTGCGGCGGAAATAATCGCGAGCGGGCGCGGCAGCCATTTCGATCCCGACGTGGTGGATGCGTTCCTGAAAATACCGTTCCGTGATCTTGCGGAGATCGCGGTGCGGAACGGTGTGGTCCTGATCAGTTCCTGAACTTCGCGTGGCAGGAAACGCACGCTTCGAGGACCCTGCCGTAGGACAGGGCCGCCTTCCGCAGGTTGCCGGTCCCGGCATCGGCCGCCAGTTTCACTGCTCTCTTCTTCATCTCTCCGTAGAACGCCTGAAATTCCTTGATCCGCGAAACGTTCTTGTGCGGGACGTCCTTCTCGTAACCCGCCAAGGCTTCCGTCAACCGGCTCGCATGTTTTCCCGCGTCGACTTTGTTCCCACGGATGACGGCTTCGCCCAAGGCGATCATCGCCGCCTTGAAATTCCCCATCCGCGCGTGCTGCGCTTTCATGGCTTCCTCGTCCTGCGCCGCTGTCGCGGTTTCGTGGTGGCCGGAAGGACCATGGGCGGCGGCGGGAGACCCGATGGCGAGGAAAACCGCGAGAAAAAATACGCCCGGATATGCGAGTGGAGTATTCACCGAAATCCTCCGTTTCATCGTGATCCGCAAAATTATACCGCGCATCCGGAGGTATTACAGGAAATTTTGGGCGGTGCGACGGAAACGGAAGGCCGTTCTTCCGTCGAAAATACTCCGGGTGTTCAAGAGTATTCTTCAACGAAAGTTCGCCGCGGGAATGCCTCAACCGGAAACTCGTTGTATTCCCGTGTCTTGTGCCGCAAGGGTAAGTGGCACGCCATATGCTTTTCCATTGGACCAACGGGAGCGATGGGCGGCAATCAACAACAAAATTTTCAGAGAAGGAGAAGGGCGATGAAAACGAATCTTGCGGGGATGGCGGTTCTTGTCGTGGCGGCGGTAACGATGGCGGTGCCCGCGTTTGCGGGCCAGGCGCAGGCGGGGCGGGAAATGTCGAAGGGGAAAGAGGTCGGGAAGGCGGCGCACGAAGCTCGTGTCCAGACTCCTGACACGAACGACTGGGGGTACCGATCGGCCCTGGAGACAGGGAATCTCCCCTCCGAGGCAATCGTAGCAAGCCCCGGAAGTGGTCCTGAGGCGAACGTCCCGACGGTGGAGATCGGGGGGGTCGTCTACAGGGTGGGAATCGACACGATCTAGGCGGGCCGGCATCTCGCCGAATCCCGGGGTGGGGCCGGTCACGACGACCGGCCCCGCCCCGTTCCTGTTTGGTTGCCGGGATCCGGCGGGAGCTTGAATCGGCGGCGATGCCCGGGGAATCATAACGGTCCGATATGAAGAATGGGGGGGCTGGCGCATGGGAAGGATCGGCGGAGCGGTCCGTACGGCAGTCTATGGTGCGGCATTGATGCTCATGACGATGCCGGGTATTTCGGCGGCGGCGGGGCCCGGCATGCACGACATGAAAAACGGCGAAAGGATTTTCTCCGGGAAGGTGGGACCCTGGACGGCCGAGGCCCGGCTGCTCGACATGAAGGCGCAGATGGAACAGTCCGGCGTATCGGCCAAGACCGCCGCCAGGTTCGCCGGCAAGCGCCACTTGATGTTCTTCCTTACCGACCCGGCGACCGGGAAGCCGGCAACCGGAGTGGTGGGGGAAGTCGTCATAGCGGGCCCCGACAAGGCATCCTCCTCGAAGGTCACCCTTGTTCCGATGGGTGAGCACATCGGCGCGGACGTAAAAATGCCGGCCCCCGGGAAGTACACGTTCAAGGCGGACATCCGGTCCGCTGCCGGGAAGGGGGACGCTACGTTCTCCTGTTCGTTGAAGTGAGGGGGGATAGGCCCTGACCCTCGGGAAACCCGGAAACCACCTTGTTCATCCCATGGGGTGTAACCTTGTCGAACGGGATTGAACCGTGGTGAATATCGGCCCGAATGGGAGGAAAAAGCGTCCGGGCGCCGTCGTGCTGTTTCGTTCGATCCTGTTTCTTTTCCTGCTGCTGTCCTCCTCCGCCATCCTTTACGGAACCGCGGTGAACACCCGTGCCGTCCGGGACCTCGCGGAAACCTCGATGGAGAGCACGGCCCTCGCGCTTTCCACGTCGGCGGAGAGCGCGTTGCGATCCGGCGGGAACCGGGCGGAGGGAGAGGTCCGGAACATCCTCTCGGACCGGGTCGTGGCCTATGCAATGGTCGCGCGGAAGGACGGAACGATCGTGCTCCATACGAACCCGTCCATGGTCGGCGGCAACATCCGCGAGGCGGGCCTGGGAGAGTGGCTTCGGACCGGGAAGACGTTCGGGCGCCGGATCATGCTGGGGACCGGACTTCCCGCCTACGAATTCAACTATCTCCTTCATCGCCCGGGCGGAGATCCGGAGATTCTCCGTCTGGTCCTGCACACCACCCGGGCGGACCGGATCCTTTCCGACGCCCGAAGGATGTGGTGGATCGTCGGGGGCGTTCTCGTCCTGCTGTGGGCGGTCGGCATCGCCCTGGACCGGGTGTTTGCCCGCCACCTTCGCCTTCAGGCCCAAGTGGAGCGCAGGGAACGCCTGGCCCTGATCGGACAGATGACCGCCACTCTATCGCACGAAATCCGGAACGCCCTCGGGAGCATCAAGGGGTATGCGCAATGGGTGGATGAACGGGTGGAGACGGCGGATCCGAAGAAGAAGGGGCTCGCCGCGGTGCTGCAGGGGACGATGCGGATCGAGTCGCTGGTGAACGATCTCCTCCTCTTCTCCCGGGAGGAAACGTACTCGGTCCAACCGGTGGACGTCGGCGTCCTGGTTCACGAGTCGATGGCGGGGGAAGCTTCCGGATGGAAGGGGGAGGTCGAGCTCGATCCGGGGGAGGGAACGGTCGTGTCGGCGGACCCCGAGAAGCTTCGCCGGGTCCTGGCGAACGGGATCCGTAACGCGATCCAGTCGATGGGGGACCGGGGACACCTGCGGATCTCCGCGCGCCCCGATGACCGCCGGGTCGAGATCCGGATCGAGGACAGCGGTCCCGGCATCCCCGAATCCGAAATTCCCCGCCTGTTCACTCCCTTCCATACCACCAAGGCGGACGGTACGGGGTTGGGGCTGGCCTACTCGAAAAAAACGGTGGAAGGAATGAACGGGGAGATCGATCTGGCGAATCGGCAGGAGACCGCCGGAGCCGTTCTCACCATCCTCCTTCCGAACGCGAGGTGACCGCCCGATGTCGAAAAGGATCCTGATCGTCGACGATGACGCGCCGATGCGCTCCTTCCTTTGCACCGTCCTCGGCGAGGAAGGGTACAGGCTGGAGGAGGCGCGGAACGGCACGGAAGGGCTCGCGATGCTTTCCGCGTCCGATTTCGATCTCGTCGTCACCGACCTGCGCATGCCGGGCCTCTCCGGGCTGGACCTGCTGCGGGAAGGGAAGAAGACGCGGCCGGAGGTCCGGTGGATAGTGATCACCGCCCACGGATCGATCGGCAACGCGGTGGAGGCGATGCGGTCGGGAGCTTCCGACTACCTCACAAAGCCGCTGCGGGATCCCGACGAACTGCGGCACGTGGTACGCCGTGTCCTCCGCGAGGCGGAGTCGGAGAGGAAGATCGATCTTCTTTCGGAAGAATTGGGCCGGCAATTCCCCCCGGCGGAAACGATCTTTCTCGGCGAGAAGATGGCGCAGGTCCGAAAACTGGTTCAGGGCGTGGCCCCCTCCGAGGCCACGGTACTCATTGCGGGTCAGAGCGGTACGGGCAAGGAGCTCATCGCGCGGATGGTCCACAACCTGAGCTCCCGGCGGGAAGGCTCTTTCATCCCGGTCCATTGCGCCGCCCTGGCGGAGAACCTTCTGGAGAGCGAGCTCTTCGGCCACGAGCGGGGAGCGTTCACCGGGGCCGTGTCCTCCCGGAAAGGAAGATTCGAGCTTGCCGACGGCGGAACGATATTTCTGGACGAGGTCGGGGAGATTTCTCCGTCAGTCCAGGTAAAGCTTCTGCGGGTCCTACAGGAACGGGAATTCGAGCGGGTGGGAGGAACGAGGTCCATCTCCGTGGACGTGCGGATCATCGCGGCGACGAACCGCGATCTCAAGGAAGAGGTCGCCGCCGGGAGGTACCGGGAGGACCTCTATTATCGGTTGAACGTTTTTCCGATCCCCCTGCCGACTCTTTCGGCTCGCCGAGAGGCCATTCTCCCGTTGGCGGACTATTTCCTGAAGAAGTTCGCGATCGCCTCCGGCAAGGCGGTCGATCGGTTTACCCCGGAAGCGCGGACGGCGATGGAAAATTACCCTTGGCCGGGAAATGTGCGGGAGCTGCAGAACGTGATCGAGCGCGCCGTGATCCTCGCCCATGGGGAGATCGACGTGAGGCATATGAATCTGGAGCAACGGGGTGCGCCGGTCGTTTCCGACGGAAGCAACCTGAAGGTGAACGAGCGGGAAACCATCGGGAAAGTCCTTGCCGAGGTGGGGGGGAACCGGAAACGGGCAGCCCATATTCTCGGGATTTCCCTGCGAACCCTCCAGTACCGGATCAAGGAGTTCGGCCTGTAGGGAAGGTGCAAATATTGCGCGTCGAAGTGCATGCATTGCATCCACCGCCTGCGCAGGTCCTCCGAACGATCCGGTAATATCAAAAAATTCCCTCTTATACCGGATCGTTATCTCTCTTCATCCCATATGGCATCCTCCTTGCTCATATGGCATGGCAGTCCATCCCGACGGGAGAGGAAGAGAATGGCCCGACGAATCGGAAGTCGCGAGTTACCGTTGCTCCGCGGAGCGGCGCTTCTCGCCTTGTCGCTCCTGTTCTGGGCGACCGCGTTTCTTTTTCCTGTGCTCCAATCCGTCCACGCGGAAGAAGGGGACGTCGTCCTTCAGGGGAGCGGCGTCCGTTACCCCGGCGGGTTCGACACGAACACCGTGGGGGAAGTGCGGGGCAAGGCATACGGTCTCGTCCAACCGCGGCAAGGCCCCGTCCGGTTTCGCCTCGAAGCGGGCAACGAAACGTACACGGTACTTGCCTCTTCTAATTGGTATTGGAAAGACCTGAAGGCGCAACTGCCGGACGGATCGAATGTGGTCGTCCGCGGGTCGAAGTCGCTCGGAAACGACATGCAACTGTACATCATCGCCCAGAAGATCCGGCTGCAGGATTCGGGGCGTTCCCTGGTTCTCCGCAACGAAGCCGGCAAGCCTCTCTGGAAGGGGCTGGCCGGGGGCGCCATGGGGACACAGGGCGGATTCATGGGTGGGAGCGGTTCGATGGGAGGCGGGTTCGGGGGGATGGGCGGCGGCATGGGCGGCATGCGGAGGTAACGATATGGAGAGTGGGCGGATGGGGAGAACGAACGGGATTTTTCTTGCAGCCGGACGTCTGATGCTCGCCGCTGGAATGCTGCTGATAACGGCAGGATCCGCAGCGGCGGGATGGGAAGCGGGAACGAAACTCGGGTTCGATTCGAACGTCGGCCGGTCGATCCGGGGCGGTAAGAGCGACGCATTCCTTCTGGCCTATGCGGGGTTCAACAGGGAGCCCAGCGGCGAGTCCCGCGGCGACTGGGTGTTTTCCGCGGTCGCGGAAGGGGCCGCTTTCGCAAGCGTTACGGATCTGGATTACGCGGCGATCACGCTCTCCCCGGGGTTGGTCTACTTCCCTCGCGCGGGGTGGACGATCACCGTCGCTCCGATCCTCCAGGCGAAAACCGTCAAGGACTCCGACCAGTCCGCCGTGGCCTTCGGCGGCAAGATCGAGGTGCGGGAGCGGTTGGGGGAAAAAGCATATGTGGCGGAGCATTACGCCTACCGGGACAGCCGGGCGACATCCGAAATCTTCTCCTACACGGAACACGCGGTGGGAGCTCTTCTCGGGGTGAACTGGACGCCGGCTCTTTCCGGTGAAATCGGGTACGAATTTTCCCGGGGAGATTCCTTCCTTTCCGTGGGGACATCGGGCACAACCTCCGGGGGAACGGGAGGCTTCGGCGGCGGGGGGATGCCCGGCATGTTTTCCTCCGCCTTCGGCAGTGAAGTGGTGAAAGAGCGCGTGGATCATCACGTCATCGGCGCGACCATCGGATACGAGTGGACCCGGTCGATCTTTTCCGTCGCCGGCTACACCGTTACCGTTCTTCGCGGGGATGCGGGGTCGTCGATCTCAAATGCCGGATTCGCCGGCGTAGGGTATCGCTTCTGATCGGACCGTAGCGGCGATGATTCGTCGTCGCGCGGGATATCAACCATCCAACCGGATTCGCGGGGTCGCCCCGCGGATCTACAGAGAGGGAAAGCAAATGACAGGAAGACGAGGGATCATAGGGATCGTAACCGTGTTGTTGTTCGGGATGGCGCTTGCGGCATGCGGCGGCGGAACGACGTCGGACGGTACAGGCATTGGGGTGAAATCAGCCACGATCCAGGGCTCGGTGCCCGGAACGGCCTTCGTGGCCGTGGACAACGATACGAACCTCGAAGTGGGAAGGGTGACTGCGACCGGTACCCCGACGAAGACTTTCTCGATGGATGTGCCCACAGGGAAGAACTACCGGTTCTACGTGATGGAAAATGAGGGCACGGGGAATTCGAGGGTCTACCCCATGTACATCGGGACGAGCAACGTGTTCGGGCTGGACAACACCGCCGATGGCCAGGTGATCTCCTTCGGGATGATCAGCCCGGATTTGACCACAGGGAAAGCGACCCCCGGGAACACCCCGGCATTGATGATGAGCCGGGGTGCAAACGCCATGGTTCCCTCTTCACTGGGGGGGAGCGCCTTTTCCATGGATAACGTCAAGGGGACATCGTGGGGTTACAACACCATGATGACCTCGGGGACGATGGGCTGGGAGCACGGGACCCTCTCGTTCGACAACAACGGGTTGGGGCACATGTCCGGAATCGTCCGGAACGGAATCTCCTTGTCCTCCAGGGATGGCATTCCCTACACCATGTCCCTGTCGGGGATGCTCCTGAATCCCGGCGATAACACCTTCCAGAGCGCCGTATCCAGGGACATGAGCGTGATGGTGGCGACGTTCACCGACAACACGTTCGGCCCCGCCATGATGATCGCCCAGAAGCGGGGAGGGACGTTCGCAACGGACGGGTCGGACATGACGGGGACCTGGCGGTTCCAGCGGCTGACGGCCGGAAGCGACAACATCACTTCCGGGTGGGCCTACGGGACCATGCAATTCACATTCGGCAGCGCGTCCATCACCTCCATAACAACGAATAACGGTCCGGGCACGATCGGGAATTTCGCTTTCTCCATGAATGATAACGGAATAATGACAGAGGCAGTGGACGCCTCGTTCCACGGCGTCATGTCGATGGACAAGTCGATGATCGTGGCCACGGATAACAGCGGGGGCATCCCGGAATTGTGGGTCATGATGAAAACCACAACGGGCACCACGGCGGACATGGCGGGGGACTGGGTGATGCATTCGGTGTCCTCCGGCAATCCGGGTTCACGGGATTGGGCGTACGGACACTCGGTGGTTGACGCCGGCGGGACCAGCACGTTCACCCAGATGATGGGGAGCGGTGGCCCGGTCCCGGTGGACAACACGACGCAGATGACGTTCCAAATGAACGGCGGCGTGATGACCATGGGCGGCGCGGGCGGCGGAATGATGGGCGGTGGAACGGGCGGTGGAATGATGGGCGGGGGATTGGAGACATCCACGTTCCACGGGATCATGAACGGGGCAAAAAATCTGATGGTGTCGACATACACCGACGGTACCGGCGGGTATCCGTTCTCGATCCAGGTGAAGTAGGCCCGTCGGAACGGTCAGGCGGAATGTCACAAAGAAAGCGGGAGGTGGTATCCGATCCACCTCCCGCTTCCGTCCCTTCCTCTCCCACTTGAATTTTCAACCTGGAAGCTCGCCATACATTGATGAAAGATCATTGATGACCTAAAATCGGGAAATGCGCATTCTGGTCGTCGAGGACGAGCAAAAAGCCGCTGCCTACCTCAAGAAAGGGCTCTCCGAAAACGGTTTTGTCGTGGACGTCGCCGGGACCGGCGAGGAAGGGCTCCATCTCGCCTTCTCCGTCGATTACGACCTCGTCATCCTCGACGTGATGCTGCCGGAAGGAGACGGCTGGTCGGTGATCTCCGGGATGCGGGCGAAGGGCCGGCAGACCCCGGTCCTCTTCCTGACCGCGCGGGATTCGGTGCCGGATCGGGTGCGGGGACTGGAGCTCGGGGCGGACGACTACCTCGTGAAGCCGTTCGCTTTCTCGGAGCTCCTCGCCCGGATCCGCTCCATTCTTCGCCGCGGGCCGGCGAGGCAACCCGAGGTCTTGCGCGCCGCGGACCTGGAGATCGACCTGCTGCGCCACAAGGCGAGAAGGGAGGGGAAAGATCTCGATCTGACGCCGAAGGAGTTCGCCCTGCTTTCCCTTCTCGTCCGGAGGGCGCGCGAGGTTCTCTCCCGGTCTCTCATCGCGGAGCAGGTGTGGGATATCAACTTCGAGAGCGACACCAACGTCGTGGATGTGGCGATCCGACGGCTCCGGAGCAAGGTCGACGATCCCTTCGGGAAAAAACTGGTCCACACGGTCCGGGGAGTGGGCTATGTGTTCGAGGAGCGGTAGGGAGGAAGGGGCCGCGGCCCCCCTGCCCGTGACCGCCTCGTCGGGCGCCTGGTCCATGGCCTCCCGGATCATTCTTCTCCATACCCTGTCGGCTCTCGGTCTGCTCCTCCTGTCCATGACGTTTCTGTACTGGGGGCTCGTCTCGAACCTCCACCGGGAAGACGCGGATTACCTCGCCGGGAAGATCCGCGTCCTGCGCTCGATCTTGCGGGAAGACACGGATGTGTGGGATCTCCTCGGGCAGGAACTCCGATGGGGGAGCGGCGATCCCTCCCGGACCAAATATTACGTCCGTGTTTTGGACGAAGGAGGGCGGATCCTGATCCAGACGCATCGCATGGGGGATATTCTTCCGTCGAGAGTGTTCGCCGCCCCGGTGCGGGGCGCGGGGGACCAGGGCAGGCCGGGAATGTGGAGGTCGCCTCTCGGCAGGTCGTATCTCCTGGCGTCGGTGTGGGCTGAGGTCGGGCGGTCGAGGGGGGCCATGAGCCTTCTACAGGTGGGACTCGATGTCTCGCCCGAGGAGTCCCTTCTGGCCGACTATCGCCGGAAGCTCGGGATTGCGCTTCTTGCCGGGATCCTGCTCTCCGCCGGCGCCGGGGTCCTCATCGCCCGGAGGGGGATGCGGCCTCTCGCGGAAATCACGGAGGCTACCCGGCGGATTCGGGCGACGCAGCTCCATGAGCGGATCGGCGCCGCAGGATGGCCGAGGGAACTTTCTCTTCTCGCCGTCTCCTTCGATCAGATGCTGAACCGTCTCGAAGACTCGTTCTCCCGCCTTTCCCGGTTCTCGGCCGATCTGGCGCACGAGCTGCGGACCCCGATCAACAACCTCATGGGGGAGGCAGAGGTGACTCTGTCGAAGGAACGGCAGCCGGAGGAATATCGGCGGATTCTCGAATCGAGCCTGGAAGAGTTCGGAAGGCTCTCCCGTATGGTCGACAATCTTCTCTTCCTCGCCCGGGCGGAGAACCCCGAGACCCGGATCGAGCGGGTGACGCTCGACGCCCGAAAGGAGATCGAGGCCATTCGGGAATTTTACGAAGCGATGGCGAAGGAGCAGCGTGTCGAAGTGACCTGCCATGGAACCGGAACGGTGCATGCCGATCTGACACTTTTCCGGCGGGTGGTGAGCAACCTCCTTTCCAACGCCCTGCGGCACACGCCCCCCGGCGGGGAAGTGACCCTTTCCGTCAGGGAACGGGAGGACCGCTCCGCCGAGGTCGTCATCCGCGACACCGGCGCCGGGATCGCACCGGAGGATCTGCCGAGGATCTTCGACCGTTTCTACCGGTCCGCCGGCGCGAAAGCCGGCCACCCCGAAGGAACGGGTTTGGGGTTGGCCATCGTCAAGTCGATCATGGATCTCCACGGAGGCGGTTGCGGGATCACGAGCGAACCAGGGCGGGGAACCGCGGTCACACTCGCCTTTCCGCACATGACACCTTTGTAATCTTCCCGTCATCTCATTGTCAGACATCACGGGTATCTTGGGGAGATGATGCTGATTCGATACCTGTCCGTTGCCCTCGTCCTGCTGGCCGGGTGCGCCGCCTACACGCCGAAACCCCTCGTCCCTTCCGAAACGCTCTCCCGCTTCGAGTCCCGGACGCTGGATGATCCGGGGCTCAAGGAATTCATCGAGCGAAATCGGCCCCGGGACCTTCCGGCATGGCCCCCCGCGCAATGGGACCTCCGGCTGCTCACCCTCGCGGCCTTCTACTATCACCCGGATCTGGATGTCGCGCGGGCCGAATGGGGTACCGCCAAGGCGGGGGTGATCGCGGCGGGACAGCGTCCGAACCCTCGGGCCGGTTTCAACCCCGGATACAATGCGAGCTCGACAAGCGGGATCTCGCCATGGATTTTCGGGTTTTCGCTCGACGTCCCGCTGGAAACCGCCGGCAAGCGGGGATACCGGGTGGCGCGGGCCGAGCACCTTGCGCAGGCGGCGCGACTGAACATCGCCGCCGCGGCATGGAAAGTCCGCAGCCGCCTGAGGAGCCGCATGCTCGAACTCGATGCGGCCGTTCAGGCGGCGGCTCTTCGGGAAAGGCAGCGTGCGATCCAGGCGGAACTCGTCCGGGCGCTGGAGAAAC
>JAMDCN010000155.1 GCA_023489025.1 Deltaproteobacteria bacterium
AGTATTCCGGACGAAATACATGGAACTGATCCGGGAAGGGCTCGACCGGATCGAAACCACCGTGAGCAAACTTCTCTGGATGGCGCGCAAGGCGGAGCATGCGCCCGCCGATATCAATATCAAGAAGGTCGTGGAAAGCATCCACTCCTTCGTGGAGTACAGGCTCAAGAAGGGCAGGATCTCCTTCGCAAGCGACATGCCCGACGATCTGCGCATCACCGTCGACCTCCATGATTTCCAGCAGCTCCTCCTCAACCTGTTCATCAACGCGATCCAGGCCATGGAGGACGACGGAGGACTGCTTGCCGTCAAGGGATACAGGGACAATTCATCGGTCAAAATAGAGGTGATGGACGACGGGTGCGGCATCCCGCAGGAGAACATCGGAAAGATCTTCGATCCGTTCTTCACGACGAAACCGACGGGGGAGGGGACGGGGCTCGGGCTCTGGCTTTCGTATGAAATCATGAGAAGCTACGGAGGAGAAATCTATATCGAAAGCAGGGAAGGAGAAGGGAGCCGCTTCACCTTGAGTTTCCCCATGGACCAACCCGCATGAAGACCTGCATCCTCCTGATCGAAGATGAGAAGCTCATGAGGGTCACCCTCGAGGACGCCCTGCGATCCGCCGGCTACGATGTCCTTTCGTTCGACACCGGCGCCGAGGCGTTGAAGGCCGTCAAGAGCCATTCGTTCGATGTTGCGGTCACCGATGTCAGGCTCCCCGATATCGACGGGTTCGACATCCTTCAGGAGATTCTGCGGACGAAAGGATCCCAGGTGATCGTGATGACCGCCTTCGGCACGATAAAGGATGCGGTCGAGGCGATGAAATTGGGGGCGTTCGATTACATCACCAAGCCGTTCGCGTTGGATGAATTCCTCCTCCTGATCGAGCGGGCGATGGAGGTGAAAAGACTGAGGGAAGAGAACATACGGCTCCGGAGGGATATCAACCGATGCTACTCTTTCCCGAACATCATCGGAGAAAGCGACGGGATAAAAAGGATTTTCTCTTTGATCGAGAAGGTTTCGGAATCGGACGCCACGGTTCTCATACTGGGGGAAAGCGGAACGGGCAAGGAACTGGTCGCCACGACCATCCACTACCAGGGCCGGCGCAAGGATAAGCCCTTGATCAAGGTGAACTGCGCCGCATTGCCGGAGGGGCTGATCGAGAGCGAGCTGTTCGGCCACGAAAAGGGCGCGTTCACCGGGGCGATAAGGAAAAAACCGGGCAGGTTCGAATTGGCCAACGAAGGATCCATCTTCCTGGACGAAGTGGGGGACCTTCCGCTTCCGACGCAGGCGAAGATTCTCCGGGTCCTGCAGGAGAGGGAATTCGAAAGGGTGGGCGGCACATCGACCGTGGCCGTGGACGTGCGGGTCATCGCGGCGACGAATAAAGACCTTGCCGGGGAGGTGAAGGGAGGGAGGTTCAGGGAAGACCTGTACTATCGCCTGAACGTGATCCCCATACCGCTTCCTCCGTTACGGGAACGAAAAGAGGATATTCCTCGCCTGATCGAGTTCTTTCTGGAGAAATACAGGAGAAGGCTTTCGAAGGATGTCCGGTTTTCAAAGGATGCGGTCGATACGCTCCTGGCCTACGATTATCCGGGAAATGTCAGGGAACTGGAAAGCATCATCGAGCGGTGCGTAACCCTCTCCGTTTCCGATGTCATCGATTCGAGGGAATTGCCTCCTTTTCTTTCGAGCGGGAAAAGCATTGAGAAAAAGGTGTATCTGTCCGATGTGGCCGCCGACGCCGAGAAAGACCATATCATACGGGTGGTGAAATCCACGCAAGGCAACAAGACCAAAGCGGCCGAGATCCTTGGAATCAGCAGGAAGAACCTTTGGGAAAAAATGAAGGCATACGGGATCGAATAAGAAGGTCGCCCGCGGAAGTTGCGATAACCCAAGCGTTACCCGCACGTAACAATCACCACTCCTAAGAATACGGCGTTTTTACCCTATTAAAATCGAATAGTTATCCCTTCCTTCCCTATGGGGTGTTTCCTCCCGGTAACGGCCCCTCTGCTGAAATCCCTTTAAATTCAGGCAGTTTGGATTGGCAAGGAAATTGAATTGCCATGATTGAAATTCTGTCGGAGACAGGGCGACATGAAAAGACTCCTGAAAATCATCGGAATCGTGTTTGCCGCATTTATTGCGGGCACCGGGTTACTTGTCTACTCGGCGGAGATTTACACATCGCGACCCGATTTCTGCGGCATGCGATGCCACACGATGAAATCTCCCCATCAAACCTGGCTGAAAGACAAACATAAGGCCGGGACGCACAGCAAAATAAAAAACGATGTCTTATGCATCGATTGCCATTTTGCGCCGGGGGAGCATCCGACGCCGCGGGCGAAATTCAAGGGCCTGGGACAGCTCTTCTCCTACCTGGCGACCAAGGAGAAAGAGGTACGGAAACGGGCCGTGGTGAAAGATGCCGCCTGCACGACATCGGAGTGCCACCCGACCGATAAATTATTCCCAAAAAAAATCGACTTCAAGAAAGCATACAAGACGGAATTTCAGGGCACTCTTCTCCCGTTTACCCACAAGACGCACAGCGAAAAGAGCGTTGACGGGCAGAAGCTCCACTGTTCCTCCTGTCACATCCATTCCACCGCCGGCCGGCATTTCGAGGTTCCGAAGGACTTGTGTTTCCTGTGTCATTTCAGGAAATCGGAGGACAACAAGGGACGGGCCAAGTGCTCCGTTTGCCATGAGATGTCGAACAAGCCGTTGGGGGCGAAAAAGGAAGGGCAAGATCCGGGGGAAAAACCGGCCAAGCCGATCACTCACCAGAGCCTCGAACGGTCGAAAGTCCCTTGCAGCAGTTGTCACTTCGAGCTCATCAGGGGAAACGTCGATGTAAAGAAGGAATCGTGCTCCGACTGCCACCACGATCCGACCCCCGAGTTCATGAAAAAGGCCGAGGACAGGAAAGTGATGCACGACGCCCACGTCACGAAACAGACGGCCCGGTGCGGGAACTGTCACCAGCCGATCGTGCACAGTGAATTTTCCTATTTCGAGGCGGGGGTCCGTAACTGCTCGGCATGTCATCCTGAGCCCCATATCTATCAGAAAATGCTCCTGGCGGGCGAAGGAGGAAATGGAATCGGGAAATTCCCGATCGCGCACGATCCCATGAGGGCGAACTGCCTGAGTTGTCACACGAAAGATGGTCATGACGAAAAGGGCAGGAAGGTGCGAAGGGCGGAAGGGAAGGCGTGCGTGGAATGTCATGGAGACAAGGATAAGGAAAATATCTCGAAACAATGGAAGGCCGACGTTGCCGAAGAATTGAAAACCGCCCGGGATCTCGAGAAGGAGGTCGTCGCCGCGATCGAAGCGTCGAAGGGGAACGTGGCGGAGGCGAACATCAGGAAAATGCAAGGCCTGTTGAAGGACGCGCGGGTCAACCTCAAGATCGTCGACGCGGGAGGGGGGGTGCACAACAAGAAATTTGCGATGCTGCTCATCGATACCGCCGTGAAGAATTTCGAAGACATATTGAAAGAAATGGAAACCGCCGGGAAAAGCACAAGTGAATGAAAGGAGGGCGAAATGAGGATCAACAGAAGGGAATTTCTGAGGAGCACGATCGTGGCGGGAGCGGTTGTCGTCTTCGATGGCCCGATTCTTAACGCTCTGGCATTCGCGCAGAACCCCCCGGGGTTCGAAAACGGAAAGTGGACCCCGTCGACATGCCAGGGATGCACCGCCTGGTGCCCCGTCGAGTTCTTTGTCCAGGGCGGAAGGGCCGCCAAGGTTCGGGGAAATCAGCTGAGCAAGGCCAACAACGGCTACTGCTGCCCCCGCGGGCACTTGATGCTCCAGCAGCTGTACGACCCGGACCGGATCAAGGTTCCGATGAAGCGCACCAATCCGTTGAAGGGGCGTGGAGTCGATCCAAAGTTCGTCCCCATCACCTGGGACGAGGCGCTGGAGACCGTGGCCGACAAGATGATGGAACTTCGAAAGAACAACGAACCCGACAAGCTCATGTACATGCGGGGCCGCTACTCCCCGACCTCCACCAACCTGCTCTATGGCACCTTGCCGAAGATCTACGGCACCCCCAACTACTTCTCCCACAGCGCCATCTGCGCCGAGGCCGAGAAGATGGGACCGGGGCTGACCGAAGGATACTTCGCCTACCGCGACTACGACCTGGCCAACACCAACTGCCTGGTCGTCTGGGGGGCCGATCCGTTGAGCTCCAACCGCCAGGTTCCCAACACCATCAACAAGTTCGGCGACATCCTAGAGCGCGGCTCGGTCATCTGCGTGGACCCGCGTCTTTCCGCCTCGGCCGCCAAGGCCCAGGAGTGGCTCCCCCTCAAGCCGGGTTCCGACGGCGCCCTGGCCTCGGCGATCGCCCACGTCATCCTGACGGAGGGACTCTGGAGCAAGGAGTTCGTCGGCGACTTCAAGGACGGCAGGAACCTGTTCGTCGCGGGCCAGGCGGTGGAAGAGGCGGCCTTCGCGGAGAAGGAAACGTACGGCCTGGTCAAATGGTGGAACATCGAACTGAAGGACAAGACCCCGGCCTGGGGCGAGAAAGAGTCCCTGATCCCGAAGGAGCAGATCGTCCGCGCGGCCCGCATCATGGGGAAAGCGGCTCCGAAAACGGCGGTCTGGATGGGCCCCGGCGCGGCCATGCAGCCCCGCGGCACATACTCGGCCATGGCGGTCCACGCCCTGAACGGCCTGCTCGGGTCGGCGGACAACGAGGGGGGCGTGCTCCGCTCCCAGAAGGTTCCCACGGGCAAGTTCCCGAGCGTCGAAAAATTCGAGGATGAAATCGCCAAACATTACGGCCACGGGAAAAAGATCGACGGTCGCGGCGACAAGGACATGCCGGCCAT
>JAMDCN010000148.1 GCA_023489025.1 Deltaproteobacteria bacterium
CCCCGATCTCCTCGGTCGCTTGTTTTAACATGGTGAGCGGGGTGTACCCGGCGCGGTACACGAATATAAGGCCATCCAATCGTTCCCGCATCGCCATCGTATCGGCCACGGGAAGGATCGGGGGGGGTATCCAGCAGGACGAGATCGTAGCGTTTCCGTGCCTCTTCGACGAAGATACGGAAGCCATCCCCCGCCAGAAGGTCCGCGGGAGCGGCGACCGGCGATCCGGAGGAGACCGTGTCCAATCCGGGCAACGCGCTTTTCCGGACGATATTCCCAAAGACGGCGCCCCCCAGAAGATATTCCGTCAGCCCGGGATGCACCGGGGTCCCGAACCCTTTCGACAGATCCGCCTTGCGGATATCCGCGTCGACCAACAGGATCGCCTTCCGCTTCGTGCGGGCGAGGCTCACCGCGAGTTTCGCGCAGGTGAGGGTCTTCCCCTCGCAGGCGATTGAGCTGGTGACGCCGATTACCTTCCATGCGAGCATGTCCAACTTGTATTCCAGTTTCGACCGGAGCGCATTGAACTGATCGAGGAAGATCTGGTCCTCCTCCCCTACCTTGAGAAAATCGATCTGCTCGCGCCCCGGATCTGCGCCGTTGTCCGAGAACAGGTCGAGAAATGGTATCTTCATCGGGTCAACGCGCCCCCTGCAGAATGTTCCGCACCTTCTCCCCGTAGACGAGGAGAAAGACAGTAACGACCAAAGTAAAGGTGATCAAACTGCCGAACACGGCCGCGCGCCGGCGTCCCACCTTTTTGTCGTACACTTTGTCGTGGATACTCGGAATGCTGGCCAGCACGAGCAACCCGGAGAAACGCCGGAAATCTTTTACGCCGCGGGCCGCCGGGTCGAACATCTCCAACCCGATCGCTCCACCGAACCCTACCAGGAATGCTGCGAGAACGGCGACCCCGAAAACCTTTGGGCGGTTTGGAACGAACGGTTTATCAGGAAGGTTCGCCGGATCGAGGATCTGGAACTGCTCCCCTTTTTGCCGTTTTTCGAGATTCTGCGCCAC
This sequence comes from Deltaproteobacteria bacterium, assembly GCA_023489025.1. The sequence goes on from JAMDCN010000148.1 coordinate 1,027, forward strand.
GTCCGCGTCAAGTTTCTTCCTGAGAAGGTCGTCGTACGACCGTTTCAGGTTGTCGTAGTCTCGCGTCAGCCGGATCATTTCCTGTTCCCGCTTCGGTGAGCGCTTGACCATCTCTTCGACGTCCGCTAATCTTTTTCGAATCACCACCTGCTCTTTCTTCGAAGACTGGATCTCCTGATTGATACCCTCCAACACAGTGCGCTGACGTCGAATCTCTTCTCTATCTCTTGAAAAAGGAACCATCGGAACGGCCCCGGAAAGCATCGTGCTGAGGTTGGATGTACCGTCTGCTCGAGTGGGCGGAGGTACTGACGGCGCGTTTCGACGGGCCTCAACCACCCGCCTCTCCAATTGCGAGATTTCTTTTTTCAGCCTCCGTATCTCAGGATACTGATCGGTGTACTTCGTGGAGAGGTTGGCCAGTTGGGCGTTCTTCGAGTTCAGTCCTGGAAGATACGGCGCGGCGGGGTCGCTTGGAGAAATGCGTTCCTCGAAGATCGGTTCCTTGTTGCTGGAAGAAGCTCTGGCCCTTTCCGCAGTAACACTCGCCTGGGCCTCCATCGCGCCAATTTGCGACTCCATTGTGTTGATCTGGGACTCGATGAACATTCGCCGGTCTTGAGCCACACGTATCGCGTCCGAATTCATCCGCAATTGCTCCTGCAGGCGGGACATTATCTGGAGATTTGCCTGCAGTTGCTGAGGCAGCTCATCCGCGAACGCCGATTTGTAGCGGCGCACCTGCTCTTCCTGCTCTTCCAGTTTTTTCTTCGTTTCCTGCAGTTGGGAGTCGAGAAAATCCGCCGTACCCACCGCCTGCTGTTCACGGCTCTTCAAATTTTCGTCTATGAAAAAAGAGGCAAGGCGAGAAGCGGTGAGCATGGCCATCTGCCGATTGTTGTGGACGAAGGACAGCGTGAAGGCCTCCTTCTGAGTCACCTCGATAGTTATACACTTGCGCGTCCGCTCCACCAAAGCATCGATATTCTTCTCCCGTTCCTCCTTGTAGAGCCCGAGTTCGTCAATGATCGCCAGCAAGCGGGTGCGGCTCAGAACCTGCTGCTGAATCGTGGCTAGGCGGTCCTCTATCCTGACAGTGGCCGTGGAGCGGACGTAATTCTCCGGGACCCGCTGGGGAACAACGAGGATCGTTGTGCTGGACCGGAACATCTCGGGCGTGACTACGCTATAAAAACTCGCCCCGAAGAGGATGAACAGGAAGGAAAATATGATGATCCACTTCCTCCGGCGCAGGAGGTCCAGGTAATCCACCAGTTCCATGTTTTCGTGCAACATCAGGAGGACCCTTTAGAAGACATTGTAAGGTTTTCCGATCGTGAACCCAAAGACGCCGGCATAGGTATACAAAGTATTTCCGAACTGACCGTCGGACCTTTGCTGGTTAACATATCCGGTCAGGTCCAGACTGGCCCACTCTGAAATATTGTAATGTACCCCTCCCACTCCATAAAGATCCACAAGGTTGACCTTGTTCGAATCGAAAACAGACCGGGTTAGTTGATAAGTCCCGGAGAGATTCCAGTTCCAATTCCTGGCGAACTGGTCGGAGAAAATAAACCCGGCGGTCCACTGCTGGGTGGCTACCCCAAACCCGCTGCTACCCGAAAAACCAGCGTTGGTAAACGCAATTGAGGTAAACGTTCCGGATATATATGTAGCATTCAACCTCCACGTTGGAGCAGTACTGCTCAACTCCGGTCTCCCGGCAAAAGCTGCCTGCCTGACGCGTGAGATGCCGACGCCTCCCTCGATGTACAATTCGGCGAAGAACTGGCGAGCAAACATGATTTCGACGGTCTGGATGTCGGAACTGGCATTATTATCGTAGGTATTATGGTTTCCTGAGACGCTTACCCCTGCGGTGGTCCGCGGATTGAAGATGTAGGAAACCGAGGCACCCCCGCCAGCTGTCGTGGAGTTCGCCAGTCCGGCCCCTGTCACTGGATTTGGAAAGCGCTCTTCCCCGTAAATCCCGGTCAGCCCGATACTCAGGTTTGGAGTCATTCGGTATTTGAATGCCAACCCCCCACCGAGACTCTCCGACTTCGTGTTTCCGTAGTTGATAATGGACGCGGGAGGAACCACCGGGTCGTCGGAAGGAAGCAACTGGACCCGGCGGTCGGAACTGGTGGTGTTGACGAGATAAGCGGAAGGGACTACGGATAATTTGGGTGAGATATTCACTTCACCGGTTGAGTCGAGCCGGAAAAAGAAAGTGTTGGAATCCGCCGATTTGGCCTCAGAACTGTAGTACCTGACCTTCTCGTAACTACCGGACAGCTGGAACGTGACCTTACCGGGGGTGCTGAACTTTAGTGCGAGTCCAGGCACCGCCCGAAAATAATAGGAGGACACCTGGTTGGCATCCGTATTGGTGGCGTTGGATGTCCAACCCTGCTCCAGGCGTAGCGAAGGGATTGCGTCCATTGAGAGGTTCACCGCGTTGGCGTCGAAGGGATGGAAACACAAGAAACCGGTGGCCAAGAGGACCATTGCTGCAACAACTCCGTAGCACCCTTTTATATCGCGCATCGCTTACGGCACCACGATCGTGTCGCCGGACTTGAGGAGGTAGTTCCCCTCGCCGCCTTCGTCGATCAGGTTGTTGTAATTCACCTTCCGTACCTCCTGTTTACCGGTCGAATTCCGGATCAGTTTGATGCTTCGGGGGGATGCGAACTGGGTAAAGCCGCCGGCAAGCGCCAGCGCCTGCAGGATCGACGTCTCGTTGCGCAGGGGATATGTCCCGGGCTTCGCCACGTTCCCGATGACGAAATATTTCGGCGCGTTGACCTGCAGGACGATCACCGAGACCTGGGGCTCCTTGATGAAGACGAGGAGCTTCTTGTGGATCGTGTTCGCCAACTCCGCCGCCGTCTGCCCTTCCGCGACCACGTCCTGGATGAGAGGCATCGAGATCTTCCCGTCGGGGCGCACGACCAGGTCGAGCGTCAGATCCCGGTTCTCCCAGACGGAAACACGGATCTGGTCCTCGGGGCCCATCCTGTAGTCCGGGCCGGCCTGGGAGATGGCTTGCTGCGGCGGGGGCGCTTTCACGGCGTTGTCGGCCGCGCCGGCATTCGCGACGACCCCCACGAACAGAAACACGGACAACAGGCAGGCTACCGCCCATCTGGCATGCACCATGCCACCTCCCCGAACGACCGATTTGACGTGCCTGTAAACCAATTTCTCTTTCTGTTACGGAAAGTTACTGCCGAACCCAACGCGTTTACTCCATGTTCAACCCGCATTCCTTGATCTTGTAGAGCAGGGCCTTGTAGCTGATGTCGAGGATCTGCGCCGCCTTCCGCCGGTTCCACCGGGTTTGTCCCAGTACCTTCTCGATGAGTTCCTTCTCGGCGTTTCGCTGCGCGATCTTCGACACTTCCTTCAGCGTCGCCTTCCCGGAGAGGTTCGGTGCGTCCTGCCCTCCCCCGTTCCCGTCCTCGCCCGCCGTGGACGCCTGCGAGGATGCGCGGCCCGCCGCCCGGGCCCGCGGAGCGGGTGCCGTGTCCGCCTCGGGCCCATCGTCAGGGATGGCGCCGTACTGGCCGTTTTCACGTTTGCGCTGGAACTCCGCGATCAGCTGGGCCTCGTTCCCGAGGATGATCAGCCGCTTCACGTTGTTCTCGAGCTCGCGCACGTTTCCCTGCCAGGTGTAGTTGAGGAACATCTCCATCAGGCGGGAGGAGACCTTGCACGCCTCCCGATTGTACATCTGGCAATACCGGTTGAGGAAATAGTCGACGAGGATCGGGATGTCGTCCTTCCGTTCCCGGAGCGGGTTGAACATGGAGTAA
>JAMDCN010000041.1 GCA_023489025.1 Deltaproteobacteria bacterium
AGTGCTGCACTTCATAATTACGGCGACGTATTTCATTTCGAGACCGCACCGAGAGCGTCGATGCGCCGCGTCCGGCAAGGCGCGCGACCGAGGCGTACCATTGAGTACGGCGAGGGAGCACAACGCAGCCGGCGCGGATGCAGCGGCGCTCGAATGCAGCCGTAATTATGAAATGCAGCACTTAGCTTGTCGCGTCCGGGATGCCGCCGAGGTCGGCCTGACAGCGGCCCGGGCATACCTCTCACATCGGAGTTCCCGTTTGTTCGCCTGTTCCCACGGGGCGGAATGCGAAGATGTAAAATGGAAGTCGTGGGCATGGATTCCCCGCTCCCCGCGGTCGATCACGGCGGGACGTCCCGGTCTGAAGTTCTGTGGAAGCCGGGCCGACAAAAAATCAAAAAATCCGGGGGGGCGGCACGAAGGAGGAAGGCACTTTCCGTCGTGAGACAACCCTGCCCCTCCGCCAGGGGAATCCGGAGGTCCCGCCCGATTCCCGGGCGAGATGTTTTTCCCGCGCCGGCAGGGAGGTTGCCATGAAATGGGGCTCGCTTTCAAGTCTCAGGACCCGCCTGCTGCTCTTCGTCGCGTTGGTCATGCTGCCGGTATTCGGGTTCATCTTCCATCACTTTACGGAAATGCGCCGCGATGCGCTCGCGGAGGCGGAACAGGTGGCGCTCAGGGAGGCCGGGCTGGTCGCCCTCGAGGAAAAGCGGATGATCGAGGAGACGCGGCAGCTTCTCGTCGCGTTCTCCCTCATGCGCGAGATTCGCGAGATGGACCCGGAGGCGTGCCACCGGTTCTTCGTCCGTCTCAGTCACGACTTCCCCGGGTACTCGAATCTCGGCGTCGCCGACGCGGACGGGAACGTGCTCTGCAGCCTCCTCCCCCTGCCCCGGCCGACCAACATCGCGGATCGGGACTACTTCCGGTCCGCCGTGGAGAACCGCGACTTCTCGGTCGGCGGCTACCAGGTCGGACGGATCACCGGGAGGCCGGGGTTCGACATGGCCTGTCCGATCGTCGGTTCCGGGGGCCGCGTGAAGGGGGTCGTCTACGCCGCCGTCGACCTCCGTCCGCTCGGGCGGTCGGAGGGGGAAGTGTCGAGCCGGCTGGAGCGCATGGCGATCCTGACGAAGCTCGACGGGCGCGGCATGATCCTGGCGCGGAAACCGGGCGACGGTTCCCTCGTCGGAAAGGAGTTCCCCGACCTGCTGCGTGTCAGGCCCCTTCTGGAAAAGGGGCGGGGCGTCGTTCTGGGAGGAACCGGAGGCGGCAAGCGGTACATGCATGCCGTGGCCCGCGTCCCGACCGCTCGGAAAGAGGGGAGCATCTATGTCGTCCTGAGCATTCCGGAGGACACCGTGTTCACCGAGGCCAACGGGCTGTTCGCCCGAAACATGATGGCGCTTGCTGTCGTCGCCCTCATCGCGCTCGGCGCGGCATGGTTCGGGGGAGGCCTGTTCATCCTGCGGCCGGTCCGCGGCATTCTCGATGCGACCCGGCGTGTCGCGGCCGGGGACCTCGGGACGAGGAGGGGGCCGCCGTACGAAAAAGGGGAGCTCGGGGAGCTCGCGCGCGGCTTCGACGAGATGGTGGGTGCCCTCCAGGCGAAACAGGCCGCGAGGGAGCGCGCCGAGGAGGCGCTCCGGCGCTCCGAGGAGGATTACCGGTCCATCGTCCGCAACGCGCCGCTCGGAATACTCCGGTCCACGATGGAGGGGAGGTTCTTGATGGTCAACCCGGCCCTGGTCGAAATGTTGGGGTACTCCTCGGCCGAGGAGCTGTTGAACGCCGACCTCGAGAGAGACATTTATGTCCGGCCGGAGGACCGGCAGCGGGTCATCGAGCGGTTCAACGATCAGGATCCGGTCGTCGGCGTGGAAACGGACTGGAAACGGAAGGACGGCCGGCCCCTCCACGTCCGGGCCAGCGGACGGCTGGTGAGGAACGACGACGGCTCCCCCGCCTATTACGAGGTGTTCGTCGAGGACGAGACCCGCAAGCGCATGATCGAGAGGCAGTTCCTGCACGCCCAGAGGATGGAGGTAGTCGGGCGGCTGGCCGGGGGGATCGCCCACGACTTCAACAACCTCCTCGGGGTGATCGGCGGGTACTGCGAGCTTCTCCTGGGCCGGCTCGGGCCGGACAGCCCGCTGCGCGAGTGGCTGAATGAGGTCCACAAGGCGACGGACCGCGCCGTCTCCCTCACGAGGCAGCTCCTCGCCTTCAGCAGGAAACAGCTCCTCGATCCGAAGGTCCTCGACCTCAACGCGGTCGTCGGCGGCATGAAGAAGATGCTGCAGCGACTGATCGGAGAGAACATCGAGCTCCGGGTGGGCCTGGCGGAGAACCTCTGGCCGGTCCGGATCGATCCCGGGCAGCTGGAACAGATCGTCATGAACCTGGCCGTCAACTCGCGGGACGCCATGCCGGCCGGCGGGGCGCTCGTCGTCGAGACCGCCAACGCCGTGATTCCCGAGCCCCACGTCCACGAAGGGGGCGAGATGCCGGCGGGATCCTACGTCCTGCTCTCCGTGAGCGACACGGGCTCGGGGATGGACGCCGAGACCCGGGCCCGGATCTTCGAGCCCTTTTTCACGACCAAGGAGTCGGGGAAAGGGACGGGCCTGGGATTGGCCACGGTCTACGGGATCGTCAAGCAGAGCAAAGGGTACATCTGGGTCTACAGCGAGCCGGGGAAGGGAACGACATTCAGGATCTACCTGCCCCGCGCGGATGAGCCCGCGGAACGGACCGCGCCGGTCCGGATCGCCGCGGCCCGGGGAGGATCGGAAACCGTCCTTGCGGTCGAGGACGACGCCGCCCTGCGGAAGCTGGTGCGGGAGATCCTCGATTCGGCCGGATACACGGTCCTGGAGGCGCGGGATCCGGCCGAGGCGCTGGACATCGCGTCGGGCCATCCGGGACCGATCCACCTCCTGCTGGCGGACGTGGTGCTGCCGGGGATGAACGGGCGGGAGCTCGCCGGGCGCCTGAGGAGCGTGCGCCCCGGGCTGAGGGTTCTTTACATGTCCGGCTACACGGCCGACGTGCTCGGCGTGCACGGCGTGCTGGAGGAAGGGACATTCTTCCTGTCCAAGCCGTTCACCCGGGACATGCTGCTCGAGAAGGCGCGGCGTGTTCTCGACGCGGAGGCGGGGTAGCGGTTCTTCGGAACGGCCCGCCGGGGGTGACCGGATGCGGGCCGGCCGCCGCAAGGCGGGGGCGCGCAGCGGTTCGACTCCCGCCGGCCGCGGCGGGGCTGCGCCGGGATCCTTTCGCGGTGTCCGGCGAAGGGGTTACATTAGAGTCGGTATGACACCCGAAGCCGGCGCGCCGAAGTTCGTCGAAGTCGCGGTCCCCCTGCCGCTCGATCATCCCTTTACCTACAAGGTCCCCGCCGGGCAGGAGGCGCGCGCCCGCGTCGGCGTCCGCGTCCTCGTCCCCTTCGGGCCCCGGCGCGTCACCGGCCTCATCGTCGCCGTCGTGGACGGCAAGGCGCTCGGCGGGCGCCCGGCGAAGGAGGTCGCCGCCTTCCTCGACGACGAGCCGTACGTCACCCCGAGGCACCTCGCGTTCCTCGCGGCGGCGGCGCGCGAGTGCCTGGCGCCCCCGGGCGAGATGCTCCGCGCCGCGCTCCCGCGCGGCCTCCCCCGCCGGGACGCGCCAAAGGCGGCGCGCACGGAAACCGTCTTTCGCGCGGTGCGGGGGGCGCCGGTCGGGGGGATGACCCCGAAGCAGGCGGAGGTCCACGCCGCCGTGTCGCGGGCGGGGGAGATCGCGTCGGGCGACCTCTCGGCGCGGATCCCCGGCGGCGCGGAAGTCGCCCGGCGGATGGCGGCGAAAGGGTGGCTCGAGGCCGAGGCGCGCGAGCGGCCGGCCGGCGGGGACGCTCCCCACCTGCCGGAAGAGGTGAAGGCGATCGTCTTGACCGGCGCCCAGGAGGCGGCCCTCTCGCGGATCGCGGAGGCGCTCGCCAGGGCGACCCACGTCGCGTTCGTCCTGCATGGCGTGACCGGCTCCGGAAAGACCGAGGTCTACCTCCGGGCGATCGAACGGGCGCGGGCGCTCGGCCGGCAGTCGATCCTCCTCGTCCCGGAGATCGCGCTGACGCCGCAGCTTTTGGGGCGCGTCCTGGCCCGGTTCGGGGAAGACGTCGCGGTCCTCCACAGCGGCCTTTCGCCCGCCGGCCGCGCCGCCCAGTGGAAGAAGGTCCGCGCGGGCGAGGTCTTCCTCTGCATCGGGGCCCGCTCCGCCGTCTTTTCCCCCTTCCCCGCGGCGGGGCTCGTGATCGTCGACGAGGAGCACGATCCCGCCTACAAGCAGGAGGAGGGGATCCGGTACCAGGCCCGGGACCTGGCGCTTTTGCGCGCCCGGATGGAGGGAGCGGTCGTCGTCCTCGGCTCGGCCACCCCGTCGGCCGAGGCGTACCGGATGGCGCAGGCGGGCGAGGCGGTCCTGCTCCCCCTCCCGGAGCGGATCGGCGCACAGGGGATGCCGGAGATCCGGGTCGTGGACCTGCGGGACCAGGCAGCGTGCCGCGGCGCGGACCGGTACTTCTCGCCCGATCTCGAGGAGGCGATCGAGACGGCGCTCTCCCGGGGGGAGAAGGCGATGCTCTTCCTCAACCGGCGCGGCTACGCCCCGGCCATCACCTGCCTCGACTGCGGGGCGACCGTCCAGTGCCGGAACTGCCAGGTGCCGATGACCTGGCACCGGCAGCACGAGGCGCTGTTGTGCCATTACTGTGACGCGCGGGCGCCTCTCCCCGAGCGGTGCGGCGGCTGCGGAGGGCACAAGGTCGCGCAGGTGGGAATCGGAACGGAGCGGCTGGCGGCGTGGGCTGCGAAGCGGTGGAAGGATGCGCGCGTCGCCCGGCTCGACTCGGACACGGCGAGGCGGCGCGGGTCGTACGCGGAGGTCCTTTCCAGGATGCAGCGGGGCGAGGTCGACATCCTCGTCGGGACGCAGCTCATCACGAAGGGGCACGACTTCCCGGAGGTGACGCTCGTCGGCGTTCTCCTTGCGGACCAATCGCTCTTCTTCCCCGACTTCCGGGCGGCGGAGCGGACCTTCCAGGTCCTCACCCAGGCCGCGGGGCGCGCCGGCCGCGGCGACCGGCCGGGGACCGTGATTATCCAGACCCTCTCCCCGGAGCACGCCTGCCTCCGCAAGGCGGCGGGGCACGACTTCGACGGCTTCATGCGGGAGGAGCTGGGGCACCGGGAGGCGCTCCGGTATCCCCCCTTCGGCCGGATGCTCCTGCTGCGGTTGCGGGGGAGCAAACTCGACCGGGTGCAGGACGCGGCCCGCGAGACGGCGGAGGCGCTGTCGGCGCCCCTCGCGGAGGCGGGGATCCAGCTCCTGGGCCCGGCGCCCTCCCCGATCGCGAAGGTGAAGCGGAAGTACCACTACCAGATCCTCCTCAAGATGCCCCCGCGTTTTCCGGTGGGCGACTTCTTCCCGGACCTTCTGCGCCCCTTGCGGGACGCCGCCCGGAAGCACGCCGTCCGCCTCGAGGCCGACGTCGACCCATACCATATGATGGTGTAAGTCTTCCTCGCTCCTCCCCCGGGGGAAGTCGTGCCCGGCGCCGCGCCTCCCGATGAGATCGCGGGCATGGCGGCCGGACGTGCGCAGATGCGTTCCCCGCAGCGGCGTGCGAAAGCGAGAGGAGTGGAACGGCGAGCAAAGCCCGCAGCGAGCGGACGCAGGTCGCGAGCGTCGCTGCGGGGGATGCATCGAGCACGGGAGGCTGCGAGGCCCGCGGAGCCTCCTATTCCCAATGTCGGGCGCCGGGCACGCGGCTTGCCCCATCTCCCTTCAAATACTCCGTCAGGAGGTGGGTCATGCGGGTGCATTACGTGTTGAATCACGGGGGTGTCCCGGAATCGAGGCTGGCCGACGTGGAGATCCACTTCGAGGAAGGGCTGCTTTCCGGACTGAAGCTGGTCGGATGCTCGGTCTGGCGGTCGAAGAAGGGGGAAGGGATCACCGTCCTCGTCCCCTCGCGGTCGTACGCGTCGATGGGCGGCGTGCGCTACTACGAGCTCCTGCGGCCCTCCGGCGAAGGGGCGAACCCGGAGGACCCGGCAGGGCGGAACGCCTTGCGGAGCTTCAAGGAATACATCCGGGAGGAGTACCTCAAGATCGCCGGGCTGCCCGAAGAGAAGGAGGGGAAGAAGAAGGCCGCCGGCGGGCGGTGATTTCCCGCACCGGCCAGAGGTTCCGGACGTTCGTCAGGGAATGGGAAAAAACATGGGGCGGAGCGCCGTCACGCTCCGCCCCTCTTCGAATCGATGTCACCCCCGCAGGCGTCCCGCGGGGCCTGCTCCATTCAGTGCAGCCTGGCCTCCTTCGGGTCGACGACGATATAGAACGCGTCGTGGCCGCTGCTCGCATAGGACATCCGCGCCAGCCGCACAAGCCCGAGGAGGTTGCCCCCGCGCTCCTTCGTCCGGCGTTCCACCACCGTGCCGATCGGAACCCGGCTCTTCTTCACGTAATCCACGCGGTAGACGGTGACATTCTTCATGACTCTCCGCCGGCCGGTCTGTTTTTCTCTCCTATTCTAGAAATATAGCACGTCGCGCAAGAGAAAATGAGTGGAATGGAAAGCCTTCAGTGCCTAAAATCAAGATCCATCGTCGGCTGGAGGAGCCCCCGGTCTTGAGCGAAACGGGTGACAAAGTCGCGCAGGCGACGCGGCAGCGCGCGGCGATCTACGCGCACATGCTGCGGGTCCTGCGGGCGCGGGTCGGCGAGGAGGCGGCCGTCGCTTCGATGTCCGAGGCGATCTACGCGCACGGGAAGGAGAAGGCGGAGGCGGCCTACTCTCCCGAGGCGCGGAACGGCGACCTCCCGTGCGCCGCCCGGGAGTTCGCTTCACCCGATCCCGTCAAGCAGCACCAGTTCGCCCCGAGGGTCGTCGCGGCGGATCGGAACGAGGCCGTGATCGCCATGTCCCGCTGCCCTCTTGTCGACCAGTGGCAGGCGATGGGACTGCCTGCCGGCGAGATCGCGCTGTTGTGCCGGATCGCCCGCTCGGTCGATTTCGGGACGTGGGAGGGGGCGCTGGGGTTTCTGCTCGCTTTCGAGGGGACGCGGGGCGAGGGGAAAGAGGAGTGCGTGCTGCGCGTGCGGCGAAGAGACTCCGGAGGGTGACCGATGATCGGGAGGAAGGACCTCTTCTTCATTATCATGGTGGTCGCGGTCGTCGGACTGCTCGCGCTCCTGTCGTACATGGGGCACCCCCGGTACTTGAGCCGGACCGAGCCGATGCACCTCCGGGCGGCGACCGACGCGGAATGCCTCTCCTGCCACGACGGGGGGAAGCAGTACCCGATGACCAAGGAGCATCCCATCCGGAAGAAGAATTGCCGCCAGTGCCACCGGCTGGAACGCAAGCGGGGGTAGCCCGGTCCGCTCCGCCCCTCGGGGCGCACGTCTCGGTCGCCGGCGGCCTCGCCTCGGCGTTCGAGCGGGGCGCACGGGTCGGCGCCGACGTCATCCAGATCTTCTCCAAGCACAGCACGCGCTGGGCGGGGAAGGCGCTCTCGGACGAGGAGGCACGGGTGTTCCGCGAGGCGGCCGGGCGGAGCATCATCCGGGCGGTCGCCATCCACTGCGCCTACCTCATCAACCTCGGCTCGGCGAAGCCGGCGGTGCGGACCCGCTCGCTGTACGCCCTCGAGGACGAGGCGGCGCGGGCGGCGATGCTCGGGGTCCCGTACCTGGTGATGCATCCGGGTTCCTGCGGCGGCGATCCGGAAGGGGAGGGGATCGAAAGGATCGCGGAGGGCCTGCGGGTTTTCGGGCGGTTCCCGCACGGGGTGACGCTCCTGCTCGAGAACACCGCCGGCCAGGGGAATTCGATCGGCCGTTCGATGGAGCAGCTCCGGCGCCTCCTCGACGCCTGCGGCTCCCCGCCCGACGTGGCTGTCTGCCTGGACAGCGCGCACCTGTTCCAGGCGGGGTATGATATCGCGAGCGACGCGGGGTTCGAGGGGCTGCTCGCGGAGGCGGACCGGTTCGGTGTTGCGCATCTCGTCCGGATGTGGCACCTCAACGATTCGAAGACGCCGCTGGGCAGCCGGGTCGACCGGCACTTCCACATCGGGGAGGGGAAGATCGGCCTGTCCGGGTTCCGCCGGATCGTGATGCGCCGGGCGTACCGCGACCTGCCGATGATCATCGAGACGCCCAAGGACGGCGCCGACGAGTTCGAAAGGGACATCCGGAACCTGGCGACGCTTCGTTCGCTGCTCGCGCCGGGCCGGAAGGAGGCATGAGGCGATGGACTACGGGGCGATCAAGGCGCTGGCGAAGCACCACAAGCAGGTCTTCGGCCGGATCGTCAATTGCGAGATGTACCAGCTCGAGGAGGGGAAGCTGCTCGCCCTCTCCCGCATGCATGACGACTACCACGACATGAACCTGGCGATCCTGCTCGACGACGCCTATCGAATCCGGGAGATCGCCGGGACGATGGACCGGATCCCGTATCCCCAGTGCGAGAAGGTCCCCCTCGATGGGCTCGCCGCCCTGAAGGGAATCGGGGTCCTCGAGCGCGGCGGCCTCAGGGCCGTCAAGGAACGGATCCCGCGGAACATGGGATGCACTCACCTCTACGAGATGATCGAGTCGACCTTCCGGGCGATCTTCGTGGGCTCCTATCGCATCATCGGCCAGAAGTGGGAAGGCGTCCTCTCCCTCGACATGGAGGAGAACCGCCAGCTCGGGCTCCGGTCGTCCATCCTGGCCGACACCTGCTACACCTTCAACACCGCTTCGGTCGATGCCGAGGCCCTCGCGCGGGCCCGGGAGAAGGTGGATGAGGCGAAGCGGAAGATGGCCGCCATCGAGGCGGTGAAGCGGGGGAAGTGACCGTCCGTTGCCGGGCCGAACGTGCGCGCCGTGCGATCTCATGGCGGCGCCCCTGACCATTCCGACGTCGAGGTGATTTCCATGAGCCGTCCCGCCTGCCGGTTGCTCGCAGCGATCCTGGTTCCCGGACTCCTTTCGCTCTCCGCCGCCCCCGCGTCATCCGGTCCCGTTCCGTCCCGCGTCGACCGGGTGGTGCTCTATCCGGACCTCGCGGAGGTGACGCGGATCGCGGAGGCGGGCGAAGGCGCGGGGTCGGTCACGCTGTCGGGGCTCACGCCCAACCTCCTCCCGGAGTCGGTCTCGGTGAAGGTCCTCGAGGGCGGGCTGGCGATCGCGGGCGTCACCGTGGAGGATGTTTTCAGGACCGAGCCCTCCGACGCGCGGGTCCGGGAGCTCGAGCGGACGATCGAGGATCTGTCCGCCGGGAAGCGGCTCGCCGAAGAGACGTCCAAGGGGTTCGCGCGGGAGAAGGAGCTCCTCGAGCAGGGCGTCCTCGCGGTTTACCGAACGGGCGGCGACCCGGCCCGTGCCGACCAGGCTGCAAAGGGAAGCGCGCCCGTGCCGCGTCTCACCCCCGCCGAGATCGAAGCGTCGCTGTCGCTTTACCGGGACCGGTCACGGGCGATCGATGAGAAGGTTTCGGAGAAGGAGCAGGCGATCCGGGACCTCGACAGGAAGATCGCCGCCGCGCGCCAGGAGCTCGACAAGCTCCGCAATCCGCGCCCGACGCAGGAGAAAGCGGTCCGGATCGACCTGGTCCGGCCGGCCGGGGGTCGCCTCGCCGTGACCTACCTCGTCCCCGCCGCGGGGTTCATCCCCCGGTACGACGCGCGGCTTTCGCCGGAACGGGGGACGCTCGCCCTCGAGTTGCTGGGCGAGGCGTGGCAGCGCACCGGGGAGGAATGGAAGGACGTGGCCCTTTCCTTCTCCACGGCGCGCCCCGGGCGGATGGCGCAGCTGCCGCCGCTGCCGCCGTGGGAGATCGATTTCTACAGGCCGCCGGTCATCCTCGATCAGAAGAGCATGATGATGATGGGCGAGATGGCGCCGCGGGCGGCGGTCCGGAGGGAGGCGCCGGAGGCAAAGGCGGAAGGCCTCCCCGCTCCGGAGCGGAAGTTCGCCTCGTTCGCGGTGACGCTCGAAGGGCGGCACTCCCTGCCGGGGAACGGGGAAAAGAAGTCGTTCCGGCTCGCGGAGCGCGAGCAGAAGGTGAAGGTCGCCTGGCGGTCGATCCCTCGCGTGACCGACGGGGCGTTCGTCGCGGCGGAAGGGGTGAACGGGACGGGGCTGGCCGTCCTCGCCGCTCCGGCGGGGCTGTTCCTCGACGGCGCCTATGTTGGGAAGGGGCGTCTCCCCGACATCCCGGAAGGGGGGGAGATCCGGGTCGAATTCGGGAAGGATGACGCCGTGCCCGTCGAGCGCAAGGAGATTCTGCGGACGAAGGAAGAGGGCGGCCTCTTCGGGAAGGTCAAGCGGGTCCGCTACCGCTACGAGATCACCGCGCGGAACTTCCGGAAGGAGCCGGTCCCCCTCACGGTGCTCGACCGGATCCCCGTCTCGCGGCACAAAGACATCGTCGTGAAGGACGTCGAGATCACCGGAGGCGGAAAGCAGTGGGAGCCCGGCGGTTGGAAGGACGGAAGCCCCGGCGAGGTCAAATGGGAGTTCCCGCTCGCCCCGGGCGAGAAAAAGGCGCTGGGGCTCTCGTTCACGGTCGAGTACCCGGCGGACCGGGAGATCCAGGGGCTCTGAGAGACGGGCCGATATTTCGCGCACGGCCGGGAATGATTTCGCGGGAAAGGGGGATCGACTTTTGGGTTCCGAGAGAAATATCAACCGACTCGCGGAGATCCTCGTCCGTCACTCGGTCAAGGCGAAAAAGGGGGAGACCGTCCGGATCTCCTGCGGCGAGCTGGCCCGGCCTCTCGCCCTGGCCGTCTTCCGGGAGGTCCTGCGCGCCGGGGCGCACCCCCTGTGGAACGTCGGCTTCGAGGAGGCGCAGCGGATCTACTACGAGGAAGCGGTCGCCGACCAGATCGCCCACCTCCCGCCGACCAAGCTCTACGAGGCGAAGCGGATCGACGCCGACGTCGTGATCGTCGCGCCGCGGAACACGCGGCAGCTGACCCACATCCCGCCGAAGAAGCTCGCGGACCGGCGGAAGGCGATCAAGCCGATCTCCGAGATCGTCCTGCGCCGGGTGCGCTGGGTGCTCACCAATTTCCCGACCGAGGCGCTCGCCCAGGAGACGGACCTGGCGCTGCCGGAGTACGAGCGGCTCTACTACCGCGCCGTGGACCAGGACTGGCCGGCGATGGCGAAGATGTTCGCCCGGGCGAAGCGGTTCCTCGAGAGGACCGACCGGGTCCGGATCGTGGGGAAGGACACCGACCTCTCGTTTTCCATCAAAGGACGCAAGGCGATCCCGTGCGCGGGCGAGTACAACATGCCGGACGGGGAGATCTTCACGGCTCCCGTGGAGAGTTCGGCCGAGGGAACGGTCTTCTTCGAATTCCCGGCCATCTACGGCGGCCGGGAGGTCTCCGGCATCCGGCTGACGTTCCGGAACGGGAAGGTGGTCGAGGCCTCGGCCGACAGGAACGTGTCGACCCTCAAGGAGATGCTCGCCGCCGATCCGGGCGCCTGCCGGCTGGGCGAGTTCGGAATCGGCGCCAACGCGGGCGTGACGCGGTTCACCCGCGACATCCTTCTCGACGAGAAGATGGGTGGGACGATCCACCTGGCGATCGGCCGGTCCTACCGCGAGTCGGGCGGAAGGAACGACTCCGCCGTCCACTGGGACATGATCAAGGACCTTCGGAGCGAGGGCGAGCTCTTCCTCGACGGGAAGCCCGCGCTTCGGGCCGGATTCCTCTTCGGAAAAACCCTGCGGGGGATGAGGGCGCGGTAGAGGACCCTTCCCGCGGCCGCCGTCTATTGCGGCGCGTCGGATATAATCCCCTTATGCCGCTGGCGCGCACGGTCTGCCCCGCCTGCGGGGCGGCGCTGACGTACGATTCCCGGAAGGCCTTGAAGGGGACCGGCGGGAAGGTGGCGTGTCCCTACGAGGGGCTGGCTTACGCCGAGCTGCGGGCCGGCCACGACCGGATCTATTTCGGTCCCTGGCGGAAGTTGAACGCCTCGCCGATCGACGTCCGGCGGGTGTACCACCGGATCGGGCGCCACCTGAGCGCGATCGGGCAGGTCCTCCGGGACAAGGATCTTCCCGCCGCGACGCGCGACCTCGCGAAGGCCGTCGAGGCATTCCAGACGGGAGACCCGCGCGAGGGAGACTCCGACGTCCTGCGGCTCATGGACCACGCCCTGTCCTACGCCCATCGCGCGATCGACGACCTCTTGCACGAGGAGGGGCTTCCCCCCCACAACCCGATGGACTTCGCGGAGTGGTACGACGCGGCGGAAGTGCCGTTCCGGGACGAATGGTGAGAACATAAAGGAGGACCGCGATGACAATCCCTCTGGACCGCTACCCAAGGGACATCTCGCTGCGGGACGGCGCCCGCATCACCCTGCGCCCCATGACCCGGGAGGACGTCGACCGGCTGTGGGCGTTCTTCCGGGAGATCCCGTCGATCGACAAGATCTTCTTCCGGGAGGACGTGGACCGTCGCGAGGTCGTGGAACGGTGGGCGGAGCAATTGGACTACGACGTCATCCTGCCGATCCTGGCTCTCCACGGGGACCGCGTCGTCGGCGACGCCACGCTCCACCGGAACGGGAGCGGCTGGAAGCAGCGGGTCGGGACGGTGCGGATCCAGATCGCCCCCGACTTCCGGCACCGGGGGCTGGGGACCGCGATGATCCGGGAGATCCGCCACGTCGGCGAGAAGGCGGCGCTCAATTACCTCCTGGCGGAGGTCATCGAAGAGCAGCAGGGGGCGATCGGCGCTTTCGAGAAGATGGGGTTCGAGCGGGCGGTCGTCCATCGGAATTTCGTGAACGACCAGAAGGGGATGCTCCACAACCTCGTGGTGCTGCTCTACCCGATGTCGGTGTCCGACGAGGAAGCGTTCTTCTGAGCCGGCGAAATTTCCCCTAAAGTTCCGGCGAAGATCTCCGACAGGGGGAACAAGAGGACGGCTTGTCGGTCAACCCAACCTGTCGAGGGGCCCTCCCGGAGGGCCCCATGCCTGTCCCCCCGCCGCCCGCATTGAACGCGCAATGTGTTTTCCCCGGCTCCGAAAGGCGCTATGATTGAGGCCGGCGCCATCACGAACCCCGGGGACGGCGATCCTGTGACGACCTGCTCATCCAGGCGGTTCCTGCTCGCGGTTGCCCTGTTCCTCGCAACCGGCATCGCGTCCCTCCCGGCCGCCCGGGCGCCGTTCGACCCGAAGAGAAACCCGCACGCCCACTTTCGCGAGGCCGGAAGCTGCCCGAAGTGCCACGTTTTCGTCGACGGGAAGCCGGACCCCGGCCGGTTCCTGCCGGAGAGCGACGACTTCTGCACGGGATGCCACACCGCGGACGAGTTGGGGCGCAGCCACCCGGTGCGGGTGCGCCCGCGGGACAAATACCGGGAAATGAAGGTCCCCGGCGATTTTCGACTGGACGACGGCGGGAGGATGATGTGCCTGACGTGCCACACGGCGCACGGACCGTTCTTCTCCACCGTCAAGGCGTACGAAAAGCAGAGGCCGGAGAATCCGAACGCGGCGGCCGGCACGCCTCTCTATTACAGGACGTACTTCGCGCGCCGGTCGGATCCGAAGCTGGGATTCGCCCCGCTGTGCGACGACTGCCATAAGGACCTGTGACGACGATGCGCCCGCGGAACAGACGGAGAAACATCCTGATCAACCCCCGGTTCCAGGGGCGGGTCGCGCTCGTGTTTGCGGCGATCGTCCTTCTCGGCGGGGTCTTCTTCGCCTGGCTCGTCTACCACGACGTGAAGCAGGCGCTCTGGGACGCGTCCCTGCGGGGGCACTACGAGTTCCGCACCCCGTACGGGATCGTCGGCGGGAGCCTCGCCCGGCACCTCGGGGGATTGTTCGCCGCGGTCTTCGTTGCCAGCGCCGTCGCGTTCCTCCTCGTGATCCGGATGATCCGGAACGGGATCGGCGGGATCGTGTCGTCCCTCAAAGCCTCGGCGGAGGGTGACCTTTCCACCCCCACCCCGGCCTCGGGGATGGAGGAGATCGCGGCGTTCGGCCGGCAGCTGGACGAGGTCCGCCGGACCGTCCTCCTCAAGCTCGGGGAGATCCGGGGCGAAGCGGACCGCCTCGCCGGGGAAGGCCCGCCGCAGGAGCTCTTCCGGGTGGAGTGGGATGCGCTGAAGCGGAAGATCGGGGAGATCGCCCCGTGACGCCGACCCCGCAAGGGCACCCGGTCCGGATCGTCGAGCGGGGGTACCAGTTCCGCTTTCTCCTGCTGCTGGCGTTCATCTTCGCCTTCGGCGCCTTCTTCCTGTTCCTCGCCTTCTTCGTCGTGTTCTCGCGCCCGCTGGTCGGCGACTACGCCGGCGTGTTTTACGCCCTGCGCCACCTCTCGTCGTTCATCCTGCCCGTCGTCTCGTTCGCGGTCCTGGCCTACGTCCTCCTGGTGTGCGGCGTGACCGTCGTCCTTTGCATCTTCGCGCTCCACAAGGTGGCGGGGCCGCTCTACCGGATGGAGCGGGTGGCGGAGGGGTTCCTTGCCGGGGCGCCGACCCGGGCCGTCTTCTTCCGCCGGGGCGACCAGGCGGCCGCCATGGCGGAGACGTTCAACGGCTTCCTCGTCGCGCTGCGCGAAGACCGGCAGAAGATGCTCGCCGCCATGGAGCAGGCCGAGCGTCTTTGCCTCCAGGACGCGGCCACCTGCCGCGCCGAGATGGAAAGGGCTCTCTCCCGGGTCGTTTCGATCCTGTCCCGTTACCGCTGACGTGCGCCTTGACCGGGCGGGAATTTTTTTGCAAAGATGTCAGGAGTGCTTTCATCAATTGACCCGGCGCATATCATGTCCTCGGAGAAGGAGGAGGGAAACATGACATCCATTCGCAAGGCGGGTTGGTTCTTCATGCTGGCATGCGCGATGGCGGCCTGGACGGGGGTCCTGGGCTCGATCCGGGGGGAGGCGGTGGCGGGGATGATCGCCTCGCATGCCGCGGGCGACGGCGTCGTGCGGGGAGCGGACCTCGGGAAGGTCCAGTCGTTCCTCGAGAAGAAGATCGTCGCGCAGAAGCTCCGGGACTACGGCGTTTCGGCGGAAGAGGCGATGGCGAAGGTCCGCTCGATGAGCGACCGGGACCTGCACCGCCTGGCGTCGCTGACCGACCGGGCGGCGGCGGGCGCGGACGACGGAATCGGCTTACTCATCGCGGTCGCGGTCCTGATCATCCTCATCATCGTGATCTTCAAGCTCATGAACAAGGAAATCATCGTGCGTTGACCGCGCAACGGTCTGCCGTGGGCGCCGCCCTCCTCCTGGGCGGCGCCCTTTTCGTTTTCGGGGGGTGCGCCTCCGGGACCGGGCCGGTCGCGCGCCCGGCCGGGGATGCCGGGCGCAGCCCGGCCTCCGCATCCTTCGTCATCCCCGGCGTGCCGTTCCTCCCGCAGGAGGAGGAGACGTGCGGGCCGTCTTCGCTCGCGATGCTCCTGCGGTTTTACGAGACCGGCGCGACAGTGGGCGAGCTCGTCCGGGAGACGAGGACTCCGGGCCTCGCCGGGACGTTCATCACCGACCTGGCGGCGGCCGCGCCGCGCCGGGGGTTTTCGGCGGAGATCGAGCCCCTCGACCTGCCGCGCCTCGAGAAACGGATCCGGACCGGGACGCCCGTGATCCTCCTCGTCGATCTCGGCGCGTGGGTCCTCTCCCGTCCCCACTACCTGCTGGCGTATGGCGTCACGGCCGACGGGATCGTCGCCCACTCCGGGCGGACGGCGGGGAAGGTCATCCCCTTCGGGACGCTCGACGCCCAGTGGGCGAAGATGGGCCGGCTCGCGCTGGTCGTGACGAGGAACCGGCGATGAACCGCGAAGAGACTCGAAATAAGCCGGCCCGCGCTCGATGCATCCCCCCCCGCTGCCGCTCCGCTTGCTCCGGCGTCCTGCCTCCGCTGCGCTCCGCAGGCCGCTGCGGGGAACGCATCCGCGCGCGTCGGCCGGTTGCGTTTCTGTTCACGCTTGTTCTCCTCCTTGCGTTCGCCGGATGCGCGCGCATCCCGAAGATCATCGTTCTCAAGGACCCCCTGACCGCCCAGGAGCACCTTGCCCTCGGCGTCGCCTACGAGCAAAAGGGCGAGCTCGACCCGGCGCTCAAGGAGTACGACAAGGCGCTCGGGAAGGACCCGAAGTTCGTCCAGGCGCGGATCAACAGGGGCAACGTCTTCGTCCGGAAGAAGGAGTTCGGGGAGGCCCGCAAGGAGTATCTCCGCGCGCTCGACCTGTCGCCCGGGAACCCCGAGGCGACGAACAACCTCGCCTGGGCGGCGATCGGCTCGGGAGACGCCGGCGGCCTCGCGGAGGCGGAAGCCCGGATGGGAAAGGTTCTCTCCGATCCCCGGAACCGGACGGCCGCGCTCCTGGACACGATGGGCGTCGTCCGGATGCGCCTGGACAAGCCGGCGGCGGCCGAAGAGGCGTTCGCGGAGGCGGAGCGCGCCTGCGGCCCCGGATGCCCCGAAGAGCAGCGCCGGGAGATCGCCGGCCACCGTCGAGAGCTGCGCTCCCGATTCCCTGCCGGGGGGCAGGGTCTTCCTCTGGTAAAATAACACCGATGCTTCTCGATCCCTTCGGACGTCGGGTCGACTACCTCCGGCTCTCGATCACGGACCGGTGCAACCTTCGGTGCGTCTACTGCATGCCGCCGCAGGGGATCCCGCTCAAGCCCGCCGGCGAGATCCTGACGTACGAGGAGCTGCTGCGGGCCGTGCGCGTCGCCGTCGGCCTCGGGGTCCGGAAGGTGCGCGTGACCGGCGGGGAGCCGCTCGTCCGGGGCGGCGTGGTGGAGTTCATCGGGCGGCTGGCGGAGATCCGCGGGATCGCCGACCTGGCGCTCACGACGAACGGCATCGCGCTCGAGGAGATGGCCCGGCCGCTCAAGGAGGCGGGGCTTTCGCGCGTCAACGTGAGCCTCGACACGATCCGCCGCGACCGGTACGCCGAGATCACGCGGCGCGACCTGCTGCCGGACGTCCTCGCCGGGGTCGACGCGGCGCTGCGCGCGGGGCTTCATCCCCTCAAGATCAACGTCGTTCTCCTCCACGGGCTTTTGCCGGACGAGGTCGACGAGTTCCTCGCGATGGCGGCGGGAACCCCCGTGGAAGTCCGGTTCATCGAGCGGATGCCGGTCGGATGCCTCCCCTCCGGCGGGTACGTCTCCGCGGAGGGGATCCGGCGCCGGATCCGGTCTCTCCCCGGCGTCCGCGAGACGGAGGACGGGCACTCCGCCGCCGTCCTGTACGAGGCGCCGGGGTACCGCGGGAAGCTCGGGATCATCTCCCCGATCTCCCGGAAGTTCTGCGCCCGCTGCAACCGCCTCCGCATCACCGCCGACGGGCGGCTCCGCAACTGTCTGTTCGCTTCCCGGACGCTCGACCTCCGGAAGGTCCTGCGGGAGGAGGGGGGAGACCGGGCGGTGGCCGACCTGTTCCGCCGGGCGGTGGCCGCCAAGCCGGAAGGACACGACCTCGATGCGGAGGCCGGCCGCGGGTCGGTGGCCGAGCCGATGTCGCGCGTCGGCGGGTAGCGGGGCGCGAAGGCCCCCATCCCTGCCCCGAAGGAGCGGACGCTGATCCTTTCCGTCCACCCGGACCTCCGGTTCCACAACTACGGGACATTCCTGCGCGCCCGCTTCGGCGGCCCCGTCGCCCGGATCGGCGTGGACGGCGGGTTCACATGCCCGAATCGGGACGGCACCCGCGGGACCGGCGGCTGCCTCTACTGCAACAACGACTCCTTCACGCCGGGGATCCTCTTTCCCGGCCTGCCGGTGGACGAGCAGGTGCGCCGGACGATCGCGGCGCCCGGCCGTCACCGGGCCTTCCGCCGCCTGCTGGCCTATTTCCAGCGCTTCAGCAACAGCTATGCGAGCCCGGATGAGCTCGACCGGAAATACCGCGCCGCCTTCTGCCACCCCGATGTCGTGGGGATCGTCGTGGGGACCCGGCCCGATTGTCTGGGCCCGGCGGTCCTCGACGTGCTCGAGGCGATCGCGCGGGAGCATTACGTCTCCGTCGAGGTCGGCCTCCAGTCGATCTCGGACGAGGTCCTCTCCGCCGTCAACCGGGGACACACGGTGGACGAGTTCGCCGCGGCGGTCCGGGCGCTGCGGGCGCGCGGCATCGACGTGGGCGTCCACCTGATCTACGGCCTGCCGGGGGACATGCGGGAGAATTTCCTTGCCGCCGCCCCCTTCCTGTCCGACCTTGACGTCCAGGGGGTGAAGCTCCACCATTTCCACGTGGTGCGGGGGAGCGGGTACGAGGGACCCTGGCGGGCGGGGGCGATCCGGGTCCCCGAGTACGCGGAGTACCTGTCCGCCTGCGTGGAGTTCCTCGCGCGCCTGTCCCCCGATGTGGCGATTCTCAGGCTGATGGGGACGGCACCCGACGATGTGCTCCTGGCGCCGAAGTGGGAGAAGGGGAGCCGCGACATGGCGCGCGACGTCGCCGCCGAATTGCTCCGCCGCGGCATCGTCCAGGGATCGCTTCGGCGTGAGGACCGCGGCGGGCCGTTGGAACCGCCGGGAGCATAAGGGAGGTTGTGCGATGGACACGGAGAAGGAATACCTTCCGCACTCCACGGGTTGTTTCCTGTGCGGCGAGGGAAACGCCTGCGGGGTGCGGACGCGGTTCTTCGTGGAGGGCGACGCGGTGCGGGCGCGTCTTGCCCTTCCCCGGCATGTCAACGGATACAGGAACGTCGCGCACGGCGGGGTCTTGGCGGCGCTCCTCGACGAGTCGATCGGATGGGCGGCGACCGTCTTCGGGCGGAAGCACCCGATGTACCTCACGGGGGAGCTGACGGTGAAATTTCTCGCGCCGGTCCCGGTGGGCGAGGAGATCGAGATCGCAAGCCGCCTCGTCCGCGACGCCGGCCGGATCGCCTTCGGCGAGGGGGAACTGTCGTGCGGAGGGAAGGTCTGCGTCCGGGCGACCGGCAAGTTCTTCCCCATGAGTCGCGAGGAGACGCGGGCCGTGATCCCGTACCTCAAGTTCGGGAACTGCCGGAAGTACCGGGCCCTGTTCGAGGAAAGCGCGGAGGACTGAACGATGAAGCGTGTCCTGGGAGTCATCGGGTCCCCGCGGAAGATGGGGAACTGCGAGCTGATCGTCAAGGAGATCGCGTCGCGCTTGCCGGAGCCGGCCCGGCTCGTCATGGTCCGGCTCGTGGGAAAGGACATCCGCCCCTGCCGGGCCTGTTATCGCTGCCTGACCGGGGCCTGCCCGATCGAGGATGATTTCGGGAAGGTCCTTACGGCGGTCCTTTCCGCCGACGGGGTGATCGTCGCCGCGCCCGCCTACCTCCATGGTGCGAACGGCTCCATCCAGCGGTTCCTCGACCGGGGGCTCCGGTTCTACCGGCACATCGACGTGCTGGAGAGGAAGCCGGCCGTGGCGGTGGCCACGGCCGGGATGGAGGACGGGGAGGGGTTCGCCCTGATGGCGGTCGAGAACCTCGTTCGCGGGATGGGGATGACGCTCAAGGACCGGGCGCTGATCCGGGCCGCGCTCCCGGGAGAGGCGCTTCTCTCGGAGGACGGGAAGGCGGCCGCCGCCCGGATGGCCGCCGCGCTCTTTTCGCCCGGGGCCTTTCGGAGCGAGGGGCCCTCCTGCACCGAGTGCGGCGGGACCTACTTCGAGTTCCGGGGGAAAAACCGCGTCTATTGCCTGCTGTGCGGCGGGTCGGGGACGATCTCGGCCGACGGGGAGTCGGTGCGGGTCGAGACGCGGGGCCCCGCGCACGCTTGGCGGGCCGGGGAGGCCCGGAAGAGCCACGGCGACTGGCTCGTCATGATGAAGGAGCGGTATCTCCGCGAACGGGAGCGGCTGAAGGAGGTCGCGCGGGTCCATGCCGGGGGGGAATTCATCTGAATCCCCGCTGAGCGGCGATTTTGGGCTTCGTTGCCGGGTCTGTCGGCCTGCGTTATAGTATTCCTGAAAGGCGCAACGGAATTGCGCATCCAGCCATCTGTCAATTGAGCGATCGGGAGGTTCGGGGTGGACGGCCAGATGCTCCTGTTTGCGGCGATGGCCCTGGCGGTGATCGCGCTGGCCGTCGTCCTGATCCTGTTTGTCCTGCGGCTGCGCCGGACGGTGACGACGCTGGAACTGCGGCTCACCGAGTCGCTGCGGCAGCTCGAGATGACGGCTGAGGATTTGCGGAAGACGAACGCGGTCGTGCGGGAGATCCTGGAGCACGCCCGGAAGAGCGCGGCGAACGTGGAGTACGTGACGGAAGGGGTAAGGGGGCTCCGGAAGGGGCTCGACGCCGCCACGTCGGTCGTCGATTTCGCCGTCGTCCCCGTCTTGGGGAACGTCGCGGCCGTTCTCGCCGGGGCGAAGGCGGCCGTTTCGCACGTGGTGAACCGATTTTTCGCGAAAGGAGAGCGGCCATGAGCGAGGAGAGGTGCTGTTCGGGCGGCGTGATCATGGCGTTTCTGGCGGGCGGACTGATCGGGGCCGGCCTGGCGCTGCTCTACGCTCCCTACTCCGGGAAGGAGACGCGGGGGAAAATCACCGGGCTGACCGGCGACCTGAAGGCCAAGACCGAGGGCTGGACGACGGACCTCAAGACGAAGGTGGAGTCGTTCATCGAGGAGCAGCAGGCGATCATCAAGGCCGCCTACGACGCCGGCCGCGAGGCGATGGAGAAAGAGAAGGCGAAGTTCGCGCCGAAGCCCGCCGAATGACCGGCCCCGGCCGGCGCGGCGGGACATCGGGGAATCGGCTTCAGACCGCCCGGCCGCGCAGCGGGCCGGCCGCGGCGCTGACGGCGAAGAACGCCGCCGCGAAAAGGACGATCGTGGCTCCCGTGGCCGTGTCGAGGGAGAAGGAGGCGGCGGTCCCGAGGAGCCCGGAGAGAAGGGCGGTCGCCACGGCGATCCAGAAGGCTTCGACCGTCCCCCGCGCCACGTTGCGCGCCGTCGCCGCGGGGATGACGAGGAGCGCGGTGACGAGGAGGATCCCCACCGCCCGGATCGCCGTCGTCACGACGAGCGCCACGACGAGGCAGAACGACGCCTCGACGGCGCGGGCCCGCACGCCCAGGGTGCGGGCGAGCCCCTCGTTCGCCGACAGCAGCATGATCCGGTTGAACGCGAGATACAGGTAGGTCCCGACCCCCCCCGCGAGCGCCCCCATCCAGAGAACCTCGGCGTCCGAGACGGCCAGCAGGTCGCCGTAGAGGTACGCCTGCAGGTTCCGGGTCAACCCCTTCTGCGCGCTGATGATCGCGATGCCGAGGGCGACGACCGTCGAGAAGAAGACGCCGATGACGGTGTCCGGGGAGAGTTCCGTCCGGCCCTTGACCAGGGTGATCGCGTAGGCGACGAAGAGGCCGAACGCGACCATCGTGCCCAGGGGGTGGATCCCGAGGAGGACTCCCAGCGCGATCCCGGTGAAGGCCGAGTGCCCGATGGCGTCGGAGAAGAACGCCATCCGGAACTGGACGAGGGGCACGCCGACGGCGGCCGCGGTCGGGGCGACGAGGAGCGTGGCGAGGATCGCCCGCTTCATGAAAAGCGGCTCCGCGAACGCGAACGGCAGCATCCTGCCGATCGCCGCGTAGAGCGGGAGGAGAAGGGTCTCGGCCGTCATGGCGGATCGCCGTCGTGGAGGTGGCCGCCCTCGTCCGCGTGCCCGTGGTGGAAGACGTGCGCCTCCGGTCCATAGATGGCCCGGAGGTTCTCGGGCGTCAGGACCTCGGCCTTCGCCCCCTGGCAGACGACCGTCCGGTTGAGGCAGATCACCCGGTCGGCGTGCCGTGTCACCACCGAGAGGTCGTGGCTCACCAGGAGAAGGCTGAACCGCGACTCCCGGTGGATCTGGGCCAGGAAGTCGCAGAAGAGCTCCTCGCCGGCGATGTCGACTCCCGACACCGGTTCGTCGAGGAGCAGGATGTCGGGGTCGTCCCGCAGGGCGAGCGCCAGGAGGACCCGCTGCAGCTCCCCGCCGGAGAGCGTCCCGAGCGGGCGCGCGAGGAGGTGGGCCGCCCCGGCGCGCGCGAGGGCTCCTTCCGTGTCGCGCCGCGTCTTCGCCGAGCGGCCGAGGAAGAGCGGCCGCCGCTGGGCGGAGAGGGCGAAGAAATCGAGGACGGTCATCGGGGCGTTCCGGTCGAAGTCGAGCCGCTGCGGCACGTAGCCGATCCTCGGCGTTCCCTGCCCGTGCTCCTCGGCGCGGCGGAACCGGATCTCCCCGGCGCAAGGGACGAGCCCCAGGATGGCCAGAAGCAGGGTGGTCTTCCCCGCGCCGTTCGGCCCGATCAGGGCCGTGACCTCGCAT
>JAMDCN010000001.1 GCA_023489025.1 Deltaproteobacteria bacterium
AGCAGCCATTTGCGCCCGGCACAACTGATGACCACGGCGGCGATCCCCTCTGCTTTTTCAAGGTGTAATCCATCCAAAGCGCTCGACACTCCATCAATGATATCCTCTATCGTGGCCGTGCAGACCCGGACGGAGGTTCCCGGCACAACGCTCCCGAACAGGTGGACCGTGCCGGAGTCGGGATCGAGTTTGGAAAGCGACCGCAGAGAAAAGGAATCCGTTCCTTCCGAAGAATACGTGGCGAGCGGGATGGTGCCGAGATCGGTTTCTCCGAGCGGTTTGCCGAGCTGCTCTTTCAGGAACGTTTGGGCCGACACCCCGCTGATGCGCCGTATCGAGTTGTCCTCGCACTCCTCTATTTTCCCGAATGTCCCGATCGGCGACCATCCGCTGGCCGCGTTGATCGAAAAAGGGACCTCACCCGAGGCGATGAGAATCGCGACGGCGTCTTCCAGCGCCTGTCCGTCGAACAGGACGCGGCTCCGGGTGAACTTGCGATCATCGCCGGTCAATCCACCGAAGTAGGGGATTCGAAGCACGCTGTTGACGCCCTCCACGATCCTGCTTCCGTCGGCCTTTACGCCGTCGGCGAGGACGAAGGCAATGCCGGCTTGACCGTCAACCTGGGCGAGGGTTTTCAGGGCGCAGGTCCGGGCGGCGGAGTACGAATCGGTCGAAACCCCCTTCTCGAACGCCGCCGACCACCGGAGTTTGCCCCCGGAATGGATGCCTAGCGCGCAGACGCCGTAATTGGCGACTTGGGAAGTCTCGTAGATTCCGTCGCCCGTGCCGCCGAAGATCAGGGTCTCGGTGGAACCGAGGCTGTCCCTGATTCCGTCGAACAGATCGCTGAAGTTTTGCTCGTAGCTGATCGAAGCGAACAGGAGAATGACTTCCGGGACGATCTCCCGCAATGCGTCCCCGATTTCCGCTCCCGCGCGATACGAGTCCGGAAGAGTGGAACTGACCGATTTGAACCGCACGGTTTCCTCCTGCGAAAACTTTTACGATTGTTGGTCCTCCGCGTCCCTCGGCAGGTTCCCACCGAATAAACGATCCCTCGATTCTAGTGAGTCTTATCGGCATCCCATTGAAAAAGTTCAATCGCTTGGTCTGCACACCCCTCTGTGGCTGGTGCCGGGGGTATGCCGAGCGGGTATACTGTTCACCGTGAATTGCCCGTACTGCAAGATCGCGTCGATGGACGCCGCGACGTCCGGGGAGGTCGAGGTCGACCGGTGCCGAACGTGCGGGGCGGCCTGGTTCGACCCCGGAGAGATCCGCGAGCTGACGCAAGGGCGATTGCCGGGCGACGAGGACGCCGGGCCCTTGGCCGATCCATCCCCTTCGGCGAAGGAGGGCAAGGGTGCCGCCTTGCGGCTTGCCTGGGGCGAGGCCCGGGGCCTCTCCTGTCCGAGGTGCGGCTCGCCGCTGCGTCCCGTCGACTTCCAGCTCACGGGGGTTCCGGTCTTCCGGTGCGGAGGGTGCGGCGGGATGCTCGTCTCGCGGCGTTCCGCGACGGCCCTCTCCGCGCGCTTCAAGTTCCAGCGGGACCACGCGCAGATCTACGAGTCCCTCGGCGCCTCGATGGCGGAGGAGGTCCGGGGCCGGATGAACCGCCGGATCGGCCCGGACGTCGGCGAGGTGCGTGCCGGGCAGATCCCGCTGCCGGTCCTCGTTCCCCTCGCGGACGGGGCGTCTTCCGGGTCGCGTCCTCCACTGGTGATGTACGGGATTCTCCTGCTCACCGTCCTGCTGTCCCTTCTCGCCTGGATCGGAGTCGGCGGCATGGGTAGCCTGCCGGGGCGGCTGGCCCTCCCTTCCGGAACGGGATTTTCCGGGGTGCCGAAATTCGCGTTGCTGTTGGCCCCTTTTCTCAACGGGGGGATCGTCCCGCTCGCCGTCGGTTGCCTCTTCCTCTTCGTCCTGGGCGACAACGTCGAAGATCGGCTGGGGCGGGTTCCGTTCCTTCTCTTCTATCTCTTTTGCGGCGCGGTCGCGGGTGCGGCGCACGTCGTGGCGGGAAAGGCGGGGATGCCCGCCGCGCTCGGCTCCGCCGGCGCCGTGGCGGGGGTGCTGGGCGCCTACCTCGTCTTCTTTCCGGACGTGCCGATCGAGATGTACGGGATGGGCCGGGTCGTCACGGTCCCCGCCTACCTCTTCGCGTGCGCCTGGGCGGTCGCCGTCTTCCTGTGGGGGTGGGGCCCGGGGCCCCTGTCGAACCTGCTCAACCCCGCGCCGTACTCTCTCGCGGGCCACCTCGCCGGCTTCGGGACAGGCGTCGCGTGCGCGGCCCTGTGGAAAACCGTGAAGGAAGGGATCGTCCGCTCTACGTAGAAGAGCAACTCCTCCGCAAAGATTCGAAGATGCTCCATCTTCGATGTTGAAGATTCTCTAATTTCCCCCGTCGCCTCATCGGTCCGGTCTTTCCTGCGATAGAGATAAACATCAGAAATCATTATCGTTCCTCCTCCTTCCAAAAGTTGGCGTCTTCGCGGCAGTCCGTGAAGCGGGCCTTCGCCGTTGATTGCGCCCGCCGCTACCCGATAGAGATAAACATCAGAAATCATTATCGTTCCTCCTCCTCCCCGGTATCGATTTCCGATTGGCATCGCTATTGCTATCAGAGCGGGCACAGCGGTTGGGCGTAACTCGTAAACTCATTGAAACAAAAGGAGAACTTTTCTCTCGATGTGGGAAATGTTTTTCCAGTCGCGGCGGCGGGTAGCGGCGGGCGCAATCAACGGCGAAGGCCCGCTTCACGGACTGCCGCGAAGACGCCAACTTTTGGAAGGAGGAGAGAGGATCATGAAAACGTTGAAAGTGGGTCTTGCCGTACTGCTTCTCGCGACCGCCGGCATAGGGACCGGCTTCGCGCAGTGCCCGGATGGGCAGATCGAGGTACAGACCGGGGTGTGCGTCATCGACGGGGCCGCGGTTCCGAAGTACGTCACTCCGCTGGTGATTCCGCCGGTGATGAAGAAAGGAGAAGAAGGAGAAGACGGAGAAGACGGCGGCACCGCTGACAGCTACGACATCGCGGTCCGGCAGTTCCGGCAGCAGATCCTGCCGGGCGGGATCTGGAACGCGCTCAACGGACGGACGGACGCGTATCCGCCGACGACGGTGTGGAGCTACGGCCCGACGGCCGACCCGTTGCCGGATGCCAGCGGTCTCGGGGTATCCGCCGGGGTGGCGCCGGCTCCCAACTCGCAGTTCAACTACCCCGCCTACACGGTCGAGACCCGGTCGAATAAGAGGGTGAACGTCCGTTGGAGAAACGAGCTGAAGGATGACTTCGGAGCCGGCCCGAATTTCCTGCCCCACCTGTTGCCGGTCGACCAGACCTTGCACTGGGCGAACCCGCCCGGCGGCGATGCGGGGAAGGACATGGAGGGCACGGACCCGACACCGTACACCGGACCCGTTCCGATCGTGACGCACGTTCACGGCGCGCATGTGGATCCCCACAGCGACGGGTACCCGGAGGCGTGGTGGCTGCCCGCCGGCGATGTTCCGGCAGGATACGCCACCAAGGGGACGTTCTTCGACGATGCGACGGGCACGAACCCGGGCAATCTCGGCTACGCGGATTTCTCCTATCGACAGGACCAGCCCGCGACCACGCTCTGGTACCACGATCACACCCTCGGCATGACCCGCTCCAACGTCTACGCGGGCCCGGCCGGCTTCTGGCTCATCCGGGGCGGGGAGAACGACAAGGCGGACAACATCCGGACGCGTTTCCTGCGGTGGGACGGGATCCTCCCGGGACCCGCTTCCAAAAGCGGCGACACCGTACTCGAGCTCAACGCGCCCGGCGTTCTGGGAGCAAGGGACAAGCGGAGGCATATCCGGGAGATTCCGATCGCGATCCAGGACCGGTCCTTCAAGGCGGATGGCTCCCTGTTCTATCCGGACAACAGGGCGTTCTTCGAGGGATTGACGGATCCGTCGGCCCTGGGCATAGATTTTGCGCCGGTTTCCGACATCGCCCCCATCTGGAACCCGGAGGCGTTCTTCAACGTGATGGTGGTGAACGGGACCACGTGGCCCACGCTCGACGTGGCGCCCGCGCTCTACCGTTTCCGGCTGCTGAACGGCTGCAACTCCCGGTTCCTGAACCTGTCCCTGAAAGTCGTCAGTTCTCCGAACCCGGCGCTGGTCGGCAAAGAGCTCTCCTTCTACCAGATCGGCGCCGAGCAAGGTTTCCTGCCGAAGGTGGTCGAGGTCCGGACGGGGTTCGCCACGCCCCTTCCGGGGGATGGAAGGATTCCGAACCCGGCGAACCGGGTCGCGGCGGCCGATCCGGACCAGGCCCTCCTCATGGCGTTGGCGGAGCGCGCGGACGTCCTCGTGGACTTCCGGTGGCTGCCTCCCGGGACCGTCATCCGCATGATCAACACCGGGCCGGATGAACCCTTCGGAGGCTTTACCGGGGCGGGTCCGGGCGACGAACCGGTGTCGGACCCCGCCACCACCGGGCAGGTGATGCAGTTCGTCGTCAAATGGAAGCTGCTCAACTTCAGGGATATCTTCACAACGGCCCCCTGGGCGTTGAAACTGAACGCCGAGCCGCAGCTCGGCCCGGCGGTCAATGCCGGGAACCCGCGGAAAGTCTCGCTCAACGAAGTGGATTCCGGGGTCGTATGCGTCAAGGCGGACGCCGACGGAGCGTTCGTCGTACCCATCGTTCAGGTTGCTTGCGATCCAAATGACCCGACCGTGGTGCCGTT
>JAMDCN010000042.1 GCA_023489025.1 Deltaproteobacteria bacterium
AGACGACGTCGTCCGGAACCTTGTGGACGGCCGCCAGGCCGCCGATAACGAGCGCCTCCTCCTCGAACAGGTCGAGGATCAATTCTTTTGCCTCTGCTTTGCTGATCATGGGTCTTCCACCTCCTGTGCCCCTTGTTCGGTTCCCCTCCGCCATACAAAGGGGGTCCAGGACGAAAAAAGGGGACACATCGTCGCCGGATTCACCGCATTTTTTTCTCGAACCGCGCAATTATTGCCTCGGCGCGTTGGCGACGCTTCTTGGCAAACTGGTAATCAATTCCGATTTCGAGGGCATACTCGGCGAGGGGACTTCCGTAAACCCGTGTGCCGACCAACAGGAGATAGTCGACTTCGCGTATGCGACCCGCCTCCTTGTGCATGCGCAGTCGCTGAATTGCGGCCTCTTTCTCCTCGCGCAAGGCCAAGAGAACGAAATTGACGCCCTCGAGATCGCCGACCAGCGCCCGAAACGGTTCTTCAAGCTCGATGCTGAGTTCGCATTCCGTGCGATTCCAAGCTCGGCGGTATGCGCTGTAGAGGTGGCAAATCGTGTCGTTGTAGATCTTCTGAACTATTCGGGAGGGGCGCGTCTTTACATCGAACCGGCACACGACCTGAAGAAAGGTCCACACGATGTTCTGCCAGAGTTCGTCGGGATCATCAGGATCCCAGTGACGCTTCTTGAAGTGGATGCTCTCCAGCCCCGGCCAGAAGATCGTCAGCAGGATCGTCCGCAAGCGCGGTTTCTGGTCTGTTGCGTGGGCCGCAAAAATCGGTCGCAGAACTTCGTCTTTTTGGGGATCGGATGAGGTCCCCTTCCGCATGAAGGCGAGAACATCCGCCCACGTCCTGAACCGCCGGAAAAAAGGATTGCCAACTTGAAGATCTCGAAGCAGCTCATGGTAATCATTGCCTGTAATCTCCCGCTCGAGCCGTTCACGATCGCGCTCCGTTGAGGGGCACATGACGCCTGACCTTTCCGGCCGGGCGTCAAAGCACCTCGTAGAAGGCCAATCAGGGCGTCATGCGCCTCAATGTTGGTGTGGATGGTTCCGCTACGCGTGTACGGCAAGGGGCGGCGGCGACTCGTTGGTGCTGTTCCGTTCGTTCACCGTGAAGCAGTTGCGGCAGACGGCGATGATGTTGTAATCCCCGCCGTCGACGACGTACTGCGCCTGTTTGTACCGCAGGTGCAGACGCGCGCCGTTTTCAATGCCCAGAAGGGTGTCACACTCCCTGCACCGCCATTGCCTCGCCATACGCTTATCCCCTTTCCGTGAGAAGTCCGGTGGGCTCTTCTCCCGCCGTGATTTCCATCATCCGGATCGGGAACGAGGACTGAGCGAGAAGGGAGCGAGAAACGAGCGAAGAGGAGAAACTAGACCGTCAGGCGGGAAGGATCAGGCAGTACGACAAACCAGACGGTGGTGCAAATTCGTGGGTGTTGTGCTCCGGATCGACTGAGTCCTTGTGGAGCCGAAACGCCCGATACTTGAAGCGGGAAAGCTGTAAATCGACCTTTCTCCGTGCTTCTATGAAATTCCTGCAGGCGGCCGAGGCGCTCGCGCAGGTTCTCCCGGTCCTGGTGCTGTATGGCCGCATCGGCTTTGCGGTAGAGATGAAGTCAGCCAGCATCCCGAACTCTTTGGGCGACAACCTCTCCCCGCGAGGCTTGCCTTTTGAATCTTTGCAGATCGCTTCCCGGGTGAGTCCGTCAATGAACATGTCGTATTTGTTACGGCTCTTGACGATCTTCTCGTACTGATCCTTGTCCAGAGAACTCGCTCCCTCTCGGGTGATGGCGCGGCAATATACACTTGAAGCCGCCTCTTCCTTTTCGACTTGGCCCGTGGGCTTCCGCAGGATTTGATCCCACGGCAGCTTCCATGCTTCGCCAGTCAGATAGGTCGTCAATGGAACGATCGACATACTCCTTCCGCTAAGCAGTTGAACATTGTCGACCGTCAGCGGTACCGGTCTCGGCACGAGCATCACCACCGGGTGATTGTCGATCGAACACGCGTCTTTGCAAACCATCATGAATGCAGATATATCGCCATTCACCAGGGACAGATACACGACCGCTCGATTGCGACCCGGGAGAAGGCGCTCCCCAACCAGGAAGAATCCTTCCTTGTTCTTGACTGACACACCCTTGATGTCGTTCCCACGACGAATGAAGTCGATCAGTTTGGAAACCTGAACCTCGTACTGGCGCACATCGTCTTCGGTCAACGGAACGGGATCGAGGTAATCGTCTTCATCCGCCACGCCAAACAGGCCCTTCGCGGTCCGGCGCACGATAAGATCGCCCCCTCCGGGGAGATGGGAAGGACGCGGAACCTCGGTCGCCTTCGACGTCTCGCGCAGGAGCCCCTCGGACAACAGCACCTTCAGCTGCTCGGGAGGAAACCTCTCCAGCTCCCGGTGGTGGAACACCGGAGACACCACTTGATCGAGCCGCGTAAGGACAAAGGCCAGAAGCGATTCAGCCAACGACCACCTTCCAGTTCTTCAGATACCGAAACACCTCCTCGGCGTGAGTCGCACGTTTGAACTTGATCCTGTTCGATCCGGAAAGCTCGACACGCTTCCCTCGTTTGTCATCGGGGAATCCGATCTTGAACACTGCCTTGCGGATCTCTGCTCCGGCGAGTTGCTTGCGCAGGTGGTTTTTCTCCAGCGTCTCCATCACGTTCTTGGAGCGCACGACGAAAGACGGCCCATGCAGCTGCTTTAGCTTGAAGTGGAGCTCGATCAGCACAGCGGAATGCTCACCCTCCACCGACATATCGAAATCATCCTCGGCGATCCTCGTCAACTTGATACGCTTCCCCGCATCTCCCCCCTCGAAGAAGTCAGAGTCTCCAAGACAGCACCCCGCGAACGCCTTTCGCAACGCGGTCTCTTCGTTTTCGAACCGGGCTTCGATCTCGAGCTGGCCCGTATCGTTGTTGTAGCTAATGAAATCCTGCTGGGCGGGGCGGAGAACCGTCGGCGAGACCATCGGGCGGGTCTTGGAGCCCTTGAAGACAAGCTCAGCCTTGGTGCGCTTCTCGTGGTACACGATGAAGTTGTTGTAGGACCCTTCACGATATTGGCGAACGAGGACGCGGTCGCTGTTCTTGTCTTCCTTGAAGACCTCCGCCAGCTTCTCTTGAAATCGTTTGGCGGCAGCCGGGATGTCGGCAATAGCCTTGGCCTCATTTCCCCGGAATACGGAGAACCGCTCGGCCCGCCACAACGTGTTCCGGTCATACGCTAGGTTGAAGATGTCCTCGTCCTCGGTCCGAACCTTGAGGCTCAGGCATTCCACGGGGAGTTCCCCTTCGGGATCGGGGTCGTAACTCCACTCCCGGCATGCGGCCAGAAGATCCTCGTGGCCCCGTTCCGTGCAGAGATCGTAGGCCCGATAGAGGCCCTCAATCAGTTCATCCTTCCCGTCGCCATCGCCGTTAACTAGGAACTCCTTGAACTTTGAAACATCGAGATTCGGAATGTCCAGGTCCAGGCGTCCATTCCAAATCCCGACATAGCCGCGCAAGATCGACTCCTTTCCCTGAAACTTGTCCAGGAAGCGATCTGCGTTGAAGGTCCGGTGTTTGCCCATCGACTATTCCCTCTCGTTCGTATTCTTAAGCATCAGCCGCACCACTCCGACAACCTTTCCCAGGACCCTGAAGTCTCCGGTTCCGATGTGAATCGACGCCAGCTCCTTGTTCGCCGGCTCGAGGCGCACGCCCTCTTCCTCTCTGTAGAGACGTTTGAGCGTAGCCTCTTCCCCAATGAGCGCGACCACGATGTCCCCGTCTTCGGCTGTCTCCTGCTGCCGCACGACCACGTAGTCGCCGTCGAGGATGCCCGCGTCTATCATGCTTTCACCTTCGACCTTGAGCGCGTAGGTTTCGCGGCCGCAGAGCAAGTCTCTGCCGACGGCAACCGTTCCTCGGTCATCTTCGATCGCCTCGATGGGCCGACCAGCGGCGATGCTTCCAACAACCGGGACTTCCGATATCTCGCTTCGTGCGTTGGTAAGGCCTTCGACGATCAGCGACCGCGCCCCGAGATCCCCCCGCCGCAGCCAACCCTTCCGTTCCAGCGCGGAGAGCAAATCGAACACGCTGGAGCTCTTGATGCCGAAAGCAGCGCCGATCTCGCGCACGGTGGGCGGCATCCCGTGCTCGAGGATGAAATTCTTCACCCAGTCAAGGGTTTCCCGCTGGCGAGGTGTTAGTTCCGTTGTTCTGCGCATGAAAGACTCCCAGCCGTTCGTTCTGTTACGCCGACCGTAATCCGAACCGAGTCCGGTTCGAAAATAAGACCTGACGATACTCCTAACGACTGTTAGAGGTCAATGGTTATTTCGGCCCGGGCCGCCAGATTTCCCGCGTTCTGTCCCCGCGAGCACGCCAAAAGGCCCTTTGTAGATGGGAACCCCGGCGGTGGCCGCGTTATATCCGCTAATTAGCTTGATTTGGGGTACCCCGCGAGGTAGGAGTGTCCTTGAAAGGAGGGAAATACTATGAAAAACAACATGTTAGAAGGAGACGGGCAGATGAAAAAGAAGGACGGATTTTCCGCGGGGCCGTTCACGGTGGACGAGATCGGGTTCATCCAGACCACCGAGGCGAAGGTCCTGGCGGCGATCGCACGGGGCGAGATCGACCTCAACCGGATCGCCAGGGAGGAACTGGCGAACCGGGGTCTCGGGCTCCACGGAGAGTGGGTTGGGTTC
>JAMDCN010000025.1 GCA_023489025.1 Deltaproteobacteria bacterium
TCCGTAGTTCATCTCGATCAGCGGGCGGATCAGTTGCTCGTTCAGCGTCTCTTCCGCGGCCCGGGAATCGCCCCCCAGAACCATGTCGAGCGTGTCGGATTCCTCTTTCGCTCGGGCAAGGGACCCGGTCGACCCTTGCGGCGCCAGCCCTACGAGCTGCGGCATCAGGATCGCCCTGGCGATGTGCACGTTCAGCACATCGATCGCCACGGCGAACGTTTCCTTGCCGGATTGCGAGGGTTCGAGGAAATTAAGATCGAGGTTATCCGGAGCTACTGCCGCCATTCCCGCCTGCAGGTTCGCAACGATGGTGCGGAACTTTGCCTGATCGGCCGCGTCCACCGTTGGCGTCGTCACTTTGCCCCATACCATCGGGACGCCGAACTTCTCCAGGTACATGCCCCAGTACCGGAAGAAATTCACCTTGAGGAACCAGAACCGATACGCGGCCTTCAGATCCGATTCGCCGTAGAAGTTGTCGAACTCCTGCTGGTAGACGTGCAGGACGAACTTCGACGGATCCAACGGCTTCCGTGTCCCTGTCTGCTGGACCTGGATGATGCCCATCGGCTTCAAATTGCCGAACTGGTCCACATCGAAATCGATCCGCGTGGGGGATTTCTGCCGCAGCGCGGCGATGCCGATCTTCCCCGCAAACGGCCCGGCCTCGATGTACCGGTACACCTTCTCGTGCAGGGAAAAGCCGTAATCATAGGCGGAAAGGATGGAGCGTATCGTCCCCTCGACGGAACCTTCCATGCCGCCAAGGACCGCTTCGACGAACTCGTTCAACTCCTCATCGTCGCCTTCGATCGTCCAGCCCGGATGCAGGATCGCGGCTTTCTTCAGATGCAGTGCCGCCTTGACCTGATCGTCCTCCCGCATCTTCTTGTAAATGCCGAGGCCACCCTTCTTCGCGGCAAGCTGATCGGGATTATATTTCTGCACTCCCCAGTAGAGCCCGTAGATATCGTCGACGGAGGTAGCGGTCTCCCCCTTAAATCGGGGCTTACCGGCGGCAAGATGCTCCTTGATCTCCGGCTCGTACCGCCGCATAAGCCAAGATACGATTCCGCCCATCAGTGCGCTCCCATCATCATTCGGGCATATCCATCTGAGTGCCGATGCTGCGGTGCCCAGTGTCGACGATCATCCGCTCCGGGTTGAAATCAACCGGGGCGCTCCGCTTCATCCCCCAAGAAACCAGGGCAAGGGATATCACGCAATCGTCGTGCATACCTTCGGGGGCGTTGTACCTGAAGTTCCCCGTAGGGGTTATTTCGATCTCGAACATCTTCAATTCTTCAATCAGTTCTGGTATCGGCGGGAAATGAATGTTTTGCTGCTCTATGTCAAGAATCAATCCCTCGATCAGTTCGCGCTTATCTTTCGACGTGAACACGAAGGGCTCTACCCGCAACCCCTTTTCGCGAAGGTCATCCGTTACAACATCCCCGATGGAGGTTGCGTCGATGGCGATGAGCGCATTGTTGTACCGCCGCACATGGCTTTCGATCCATCGTTTTTGGTAAGGCCAATCATGCTTTTGGATTCTGCCGAACCATACAACCTGCCGCGTCTCGGCCTGTGCGATAGTCAGCACCGTCCAGTCCATGTGTTTCGCCAAGTCCAGACCTGCAACGTACCGGCATTCCTTGAGTGGGTCCGCCATCTTCCCCCGGATGCATTTCTCGATGCCGGAGAACACGGCGAATTCATCTTCGAGAAATTCCGCCATGATCTCTTGGCGCCGGACAAGCTCAGGCATGTCCTTCGCGATGCTGTCTATTTCCTTGCGGGATAGATACGGGTTGTCATACGTGGTGTAGTGGAACGACTCCCAATCAGGGTCTTCGCCTTTCCCCTTGTTGAACAGCCGGTAAAAAAGATTCTTCCCCTTCGGTGTTCCCCCAGCCATGATCGGAGAGCCGTAATCGATCATCATTGGTCGGATCGTGTTGTGCCAGAGATACTCATCCTTGAGGATGATCCCGGCTTCGTTCAGGATGACGAGTTTATACCCGAACCCCTCGATGTTCTCCGGCCGGTCCGCGGAACGGAAATCGCAGACTGAATTCATAATCTTTAATTCCTTCGCTTGCTGCCGCCAATCCCACAAGGAGCGATCAAACTTCCGGAGCGCTGGCTTGAAATACCGCTCCACGTATCGATCAATGTTGATATTTATCGTGTCCACCCAAAGGATCGGCGTTACGCCGTCCAACATTGCCTCAATGACACAATGGGCAAACCCCCGCGTCAGCCCGAAACGGCGGCCCTTCGCGATAACCTTATTCCGCGTGCTGGAATCGAAGAATATTTTTGCTTGCGCGGGATGATATTGGAGCCTTATTTCCCTGTTCCTTGCCGCTTCACTCCCCATCGTCTTCGGGTGGCAGGATCGTGGTGATCTCTCGGAATACTTTGATCGGGATCGGATCGCCATCGGGTCCCGAATGCTCAATGGCCTGCTTATCCCCGTATTTCTTCGGCAAGAGACGTGCGGCGATCCATTTCCTCGCATCAACCCGGAGGCGGGAGCGCAAAACAAATTCCTTGTTGCAGAATCTTTTCGCCGTCTGCCCCGAGCCGTCTTCCGCCTCGACGAATATCTCGTCCTCGCTCGTGTCATCAGCGATAGAGACAATTTCTTCGGCTACACGTTCGGCGTAAATTTCCTTTGCTTTCGCGTATTGCTTGCAAAACTCGGGGTATTTATCGAACCAGCGGAACACCGTAACGAAATGAGGGAACCCGTCATCCTTGCAAAGCGAGATCAGGGCTTTCCCTTCGGCGATATGCTTACAAATCCTCGCCGCTATCTTCTCGTTGTATTTCGTTGGTCTTCCTGTTCGGGACATCAGGGGAGCCCTCCTGGTTTCTCTCCGGAGGGATGAGGGGAACAACTACAGATGGGGGTGAAATTGATATTTCGATATGGATGCCTTCCGGCGCACGATGCCGTACTACCAATTTGAGCGGCGGCTTTCCCATAGCTCCGAGGATGAATATACCCCTGCCAGCCGCAGATCTCAAAATAATTTCCCCTCATGCGCTCCCCCACCTCACGCCCCCACCTCCGCCGCATAGAACGCCTGATAGGACATCCTCAGTGGTATCGCCCGCAGGTCGTAGTAGTTCTTCCGCTCCTCGCGCAGGATCATCCTCTTCTCTGTGTCGTTGTCCGCTATTGCCACGTCCACCAGGCGATTCGTGACCTTGTCCGTGCCGATGATCCTAAAGATGGTTCCTCCAAGGGGTGCGGCCCCGCCGAAGCAGGGCCGCGAGGGAAAGGAGAAGCACGCCATCGTGGCGGGATGGCCCAATAAAAAAGGCCAGAATCGCCGGACGCTACCGACAACTCTGACCTATGGGTACATATACTGCCGAATTACATTTGCCGTTGTCAACCTTTTTCTTTCTCCGGACACTTACCCCTGCATCCGTCCCTGTCCGCCAGCCCCCGGTCGCTCAACTCCGCGCAGAACCGGCAGAGCGCCCGGTCCAGTAGCCACTTCTCCGTAGGCGCCCAGTTCCTCGGCTCCCCTTGCGCGATGTAATGCGCCTCGAACCACGACTTGCTCCGATCCCTCGGGTGCCGCTGTC
This sequence comes from Deltaproteobacteria bacterium, assembly GCA_023489025.1. Next base: position 3,607 of record JAMDCN010000025.1, read on the forward strand.
GGCAGATCCCGGGATCATGCCGGTCGGCGACGATCTCGATGGACAAAGCCAGCACAACCGCGCCCATCGCCCCCGTTCCGCCACCTCCGAGGTGGTCCGGGTCAGGGTCGAAACCGGAACCAGCTCTCCACCTGTCGAGGATCTCGAACGCCCATCGGTACGCATACCCAGGGTCGGAGAAGCGAGGCATCAGGCCGCACGCTCTTTCTTTAGCCATTCCACGTCCTGCCGCCCCATGATCGTGGTCACGTAACGCTTCCGGCACTCGGGGCACTCGATGGCGTCCTTCTCGCCTGCGACGAACTGCCCGCGGTACCCACAGGTGCGGCAGAAGTACCAGCACGGGCGGTCAGGCATGGATCACCTCCAGCGCATCAAGAACGTCGTCAACGCTCTTCGCCACGATGTACCTATCGCCCCATTTTTCGGCCTGCTGCTGGAACGCTATCTGCGCGTCCGATTGTTTCGTCCCCGCCTTCAGCTCGATCCACAGGACGCCGTGCGCTGGGCTGACATGGATGTACGCCCACTTGTTGGCGGTCGATGCGCCCTTCGGCACGTGGTCGGGAAACGGCGCCGCCTTCGCGGCACGGCACCGCTCCCGCCACCGCACCATCGCCCACACCGCGGCTCCCACGGACTGATACATCAGGCCGCGGAAGTGATTTCACGTGGAACAGATTGTGGGGATGTTTCAACCACCGGCACTCTCCCGCTACCGCCGCAGCCGTGGCACGGGAACAGTCGGTCCTCCTCCTCGCCGGGTAGCCGGCAGAGAAACACACCCGTCCCCTCGCAGCGGATGCACTCCCGGTCAGACTTCCTGGGCACCCGGGATCTCCACGGAGACGCCTTCGCCTGAGATCTCCTCCTCCGGTTCCAGCAGCACCATCGCCTGGATGTACGCGATAGACGTCACCGCTCCAGCCAGGGGCGAGGTCTTCGCAGGGAACGGCATCACGCCGCCCGTCGGAACGTAGCCCTGCTCCATTCGGGCGCACACTTTCGCCTCGAACGCCTCGAGGCCAAGTTCGCGCACCACCAGGTACGGCGGTAGTCCCGCGGCTTCCCGCGCTCTCGCTTCACGTCCCACTGGACACCCCCTGCCAC
>JAMDCN010000072.1 GCA_023489025.1 Deltaproteobacteria bacterium
TGCGTCCCGCCTGGCACAGCGACGATGACGAACAGGGCGCGCTCAAGGTGGTGATGACCGGCTCCGCCTCGGACCCGCTGGAGTGGCAGGGGCACATCCGCAACAAGCCTCGCCGGGAGGCGCTGGCGCTGCGATTCCGCGACCCCTCGGACGGCTTCAAGGTCGTGATCGTGCGGGACATGTGGCTTACCGGCTTCGACGCGCCGAGCCTCCACACGATGTACGTGGACAAGCCGATGCGCGGCCACGGACTGATGCAGGCGATCGCCCGGGTGAACCGCGTGTTCAAGGACAAGCCCGGCGGGCTGGTGGTGGACTACCTCGGCCTCGCCGACGAATTGAAAGCGGCGCTCGCCACCTACACGGAGGCCGGCGGTACCGGAAAGACCGCCCTCGACCAGTCCGAGGCGGTGGCAGTGATGATCGAGAAGTACGAGGTGTGCCTCGGGCTGTTCCACGGGCTCGACTGGACTCTTTGGACCATCGGTACATCGCAGGACCGTCTCTCGCTGCTCCCCGCCGCGCAGGAGCACATCCTCGCCCAGGAGGAAGGGAAGAGCCGGCTGCTGCGGTCCGTCACGGAGCTGTCCCAAGCCTTCGCGCTCGCGGTGCCGCACGTGGAGGCGATGCGCATCCGGGACGACGTTGCGTTCTTCCAGGCGGTGCGGGCCGTCCTCGCCAAGGGGACGCCCGGAGAACGAAAAACCGATGAGGAGCTCGACCTCGCCATCCGCCAGATCATCTCCAGGGCGGTCATCTCCGGGGAGGTCGTGGACATCTTCGCCGCCGCGGGGCTCAAGAAGCCCGACCTCTCGATCCTCTCCGACGAGTTCCTCGCCGAGGTCCGCGGCATGCCGCAGCGGAACCTTGCCGTCGAACTCCTGCAGAAGTTGCTCAAAGGAGAGATCAAGACGCGGCTGCGGCGCAACGTCGTGCTGGCCAAATCGTTCGCCGACCTGCTCGAACAGGCGGTGCGCAAGTACCAGAACCGCGCCATCGAGACGGCCCAGGTCATCGAGGAGCTGATCGGGCTAGCGAAGCAGATGCGGGACGCCAACCAGAGGGGCGAGTCCCTCGGGTTGACCGAGGACGAGCTTGCCTTCTACGACGCATTGGAGACGAACGACAGCGCGGTGAAGGTGCTCGGGGAGCCGACGCTCCAGCGGATCGCCCGGGAGTTGGTCGCGACGGTCAAGAAGAACGTCACGATCGACTGGACCATGCGCGAGAACGTCCGCGCCCACCTGCGGGTGATCGTGAAGCGCATCCTGCGCAAGTACGGCTACCCTCCTGACAAGCAGGAGAAGGCAACCGCCCTGGTCCTGGAGCAGACCGAGGTGCTGTCGCTGGAGTGGGCGGTGGCCTAGGGAAATTTCCCCTATCGTGTGGATAAAACAGGGACAGGTATCAACAATGGCCCTAGATTGGAGGGGAAATGTCAATTTGACATTGATTGACATTTTGAGTAGCATGTCACGTGAAATGTCAATTTGACATTAATTGATATTTCATTGACATAGGAAGTTCTCTTGAAGAACTCCTTCCGAGGTGAAGGATGAAACTCCCCGAACCTGCTCCCGAATTACGAACGTTGATTTCCGGGGACTCCGAGAAGCTTGTGTCCCTCCTCACCTCCGATGAGGCCCGTAAATACGTCGAGAAAGCCAACCAGGAATACCTGCATTGGGAAAAAGCCAAGTATCTGACAGGCTCCGCCTCGTTCTCTCCCGAGGAGCTTTGGTTTCTGATCAAGCTTTCCAGGACCGCCAACATCAAGGCGATTCCGCTTTCCGATCCCAAGAGTAATAACTTCGGGTTTTGGCTTCCCGATCCGGTTCTCAAGGAGTTGCACTTCATCGACCAGAATGCGGGCGACAGCATCCTGATGGACAATCCGCAGATCTCCTCCGAGGCCAGGGAGCGCTACCTGATCAGCTCCCTCATGGAGGAAGCCATCGCTTCCAGCCAGATCGAAGGAGCGGCGACGACGCGGAAAGTCGCCAAGGAGATGCTTCGCGAGGGGCGTCCGCCGAAGAACAAAGCGGAAAAAATGATCCTCAACAACTATCACACGATCCGCCGGATAAAGACGTTCCTGCACCAACCCCTGAGCGTGGACATTCTCAATGAACTCCATCGGTCTTTGACGGAAGGCACGCTGGACGATCCCGCCGCCGCGGGCCGATTCCGATCCGGGGATGAGCAAGTGCATGTAATCGACGAAAGCGATGGCCGTACGTTGCACGTTCCTCCGCCGGCCGGAGAATTGCCGGAGAGGATGGAAAGGTTTCTCGCATTCGCCAACGACAAGGAGAACGAGCCATTCATCCATCCGGTGATACGCGCGATCCTGCTCCATTTCTGGCTTGCCTATGAACATCCGTATGTGGACGGAAACGGGAGAACGGCCCGGGCCGTGTTCTATTGGTACGTGCTGTCGCATAACTACTGGCTGTTCGAGTACTCGAGCATCTCCCGGATCATCCTGAAATCCGTACGGCAATACGCCAGGGCCTTTCTGTACACGGAGAGTGACGGCTTGGATATCACCTATTTCATCGTGTATCACCTGAAAGCCATGCACTTGGCGTTGGAGGAGCTGCACCATTATCTGGCCCGGAAACAGAGTGAAATGCAGAAGGCGATCGCCATGCTGCGCAATGTCCCCAACCTGAACTACCGACAAATCGCACTTCTTCAGCATGCCGTGAAGCACGCGGGTGCGGTGTACACGATCGAATCCCACAAGAACTCCCACAATGTCGTCCGGGCGACGGCGCGCGCGGACTTGTTCGACCTTGTCGAAAGGGGGTACCTGAACAAGAGAAAGCTGACCCGGCGGTACTCCTTCGAAGCGGTGCCCGATGTCGTACGGAAGTTGGATCTTCCTCCAGCCACGAAAAAAGGGTAAAGACGTTACCCCCGCCGGATAACCGCTCTACCGAGTCGAGGCCGAGGCGAAGGTGAAAGCCACCATACCGCTCGGGCTGATCCCCCGGGGTTCCACTACACCCTCTCGATCAACTATCCGTTCGAGCCTGCCGGGTCGGGAATAGTCCTGAATATTTTCAATATTCTTCCGAAAAGAGTCTTCGGAGATGGCCCCGTTTTGCGACGGCCTGAAGCTACGGCGCATGGCGACAATCCTGGAGACCGACCATGAAGCGTCCCGAGATGTTCATAAGGATTCTGGCCGTCGTCGCCGGGGTGGAAGTCGTTGTCATGGTTCTGCTCGGTTTCCTAGGTCTTCCGGAGGGTCCGGTAAAGAACCTCCTCGACGCCGTACTCCTGTCGGCGCTCAGCGCACCACTCCTCTACCTGTCCGTGATCAGGACCACGACGCGGCGGCTGTCCGAACACGCCGCACTCGCAAGAAAGAATCTGGAACAGGAGTTCGCCATCAAGGCGTACGCCGGGAAGCTGGAACTCAAGGAAGCCGCGGAAGAACAAGCCCGGATCCAGCAGCAACGGATGGAGCTGCTCGGCCGGGTCCACGCGGCGATCCTCGGAGAGTGCGACATCGACAGGGTCCTGTCGGAAACGGCCCGGGATATCTGCCGCGTCCTTTCGCTCCCTTGCTGCGCGATCAGAATCTTCGGCGAGCCCGACAAGACGGCCGAGCATTGCGACCCGGGGGTCGCTCCTATCATCGCCACGTTGGCGACGTCTCGATATCCACCCGAATGCCTTGCATCTTTCGCCGAGGGGAAATATGCGGTCACCGACGGGTCCCGGGCATCCCTTTGCTGCACCGATCAAGAGGGACGGGCGGCGAGAAGCGGTCTGGGGGCGCATCTCGAAATCCCCCTTCGCCATCCCGAGGGGCTCGTGGGAGTCCTGTTCCTCGGCCGCACCGAGGAAAGGCCGTGGACGGGGGAGGAAATCGCGGCGGCGGAGGCGATCGCCGGCGGACTCGCCGTGGCCGTGCGCCACGAGAGGGTGTTCCATAGACATAAGGAGCTCGCCGGCCGCCTGATGTCCCTGATGGACAACGTCCCCGGAATCGTCTATCGAGGTCACAGGGACTGGAGCATAAGCTTCATGGGCGCCCAGGTCGAGCGTGTCACGGGCTACACGGCCGGGGAATTCCTGAGCGGCGCCGTCAAATGGAAGGAATTGGTCCATCCGGAGGACCTCGACGCGATCAAGAGGACGATTCGGGAGGCCGTGCGCGGGAAGAAGAAAGTGTTGCGGGTGCGGTACCGGGCCAGGCACCGCGACGGGACCTACCGGACGCTGGCGGATCGGCGCCAGATCGTCTACGACGAGCGAGGAGAGTTCCTCCACGTCGACGGGCTGCTCCTGGACATCACCGACCTGGACGTGGCGGAGAAACAGGCCAGGACGGCCCAGCGGATGGAGGCGGTGGGAACGCTTGCGGGAGGAGTCGCGCACGATTTCAACAACGCTCTTACCGGCATCTTCGGATTCGCGGAGATGCTGCGTATGCGGCTCTCGGCCGACGCCCGCGCCCAGGCGGACCTGGACGAGATCCTTCATTGCGCGGAACGGGCGTCCACGCTCACGAGGCAGCTGCTGACGTATGCCCGCCGCCAGGCGATCGAGCCGGTCAACCTGGGCCTCAACAGCGTGGTGACGGAGCTGATGAAGCTCATCGGGAAGGTGTCGGGGGAACGAATCGAGACGAGGACCCG
>JAMDCN010000036.1 GCA_023489025.1 Deltaproteobacteria bacterium
CTGGTGAAGGCCGTCGGACCAGCGCCGCCCCGGCATCAGCCGGCCGGTGAACTCGTCGACGATGACCACCTCGCCGTCCTTGACCATGTAGTCGACGTCCCGCTTGAACAGCACGTGGGCCTTGAGCGCTTGGTTGACGTGGTGGAGGTGAAAAGGCTTTACGGGGAGATGAGACCGGTCCTGGTGGGGACCGTCTCCATCGAGAAGTCCGAGCGGCTCTCCGCGCTCCTTTCGCGGCACGGGATCCCCCACAACGTCCTGAACGCCAAGCACCACGAGAAGGAGGCCCAGATCATCGCCGAGGCCGGCCAGCCCGGGAAGGTGACGATCGCCACCAACATGGCGGGCCGCGGCGTCGACATCAAGCTGGGCGAGGGCGTCGTGGGGAAGGGCGGCCTCCACATCGTCGGCACCGAACGGCACGAAGCCCGCCGCATTGACAACCAGTTGCGCGGCCGCGCGGGGCGCCAGGGCGATCCCGGGTCGTCCCGCTTCTACCTGTCCCTGGAGGACGACCTGCTCCGGATCTTCGGTTCTGACCGGATATCGCCGATCATGTCGAAGCTGGGGATGGAAGAGGGGGAGCCGATCGAGCACAACCTCATCAACAAGGCGGTCGAGAACGCGCAGAAGAAGGTGGAGGCCCACAACTTCGACATCCGGAAGCACCTGCTCGAGTACGACGACGTGATGAACAAGCAGCGGACCGTCATCTACGACCTGCGCAGGGACGTGCTCGCGGGCGAGGACCTGCGGGAAATGGTTATGGAGATGGCCGGGGAGGTCGCCGAGGAACTGGCCCAGCGGTTCTCCGACGCCAAGGAGCACCCGGAGCGGTGGGACCTTTCGGCGCTTCGCGACGCGGCGTACGCGCAGTTCGGGACCCGGCTCGAACTCCCGGAGGAGGAGATCCTCAAGCTCACCCAGACCTCCCTCGCGGACCGGATCCGGGAAGGGGCGGAGGCGGCCTACGCGAAGAAGGAAGAGGAGTACGGCGCGGCCGCGATGCGCTATCTCGAGCGGATGTTCCTGCTCTCCACGATCGACGCGCTGTGGAAGGACCACCTGCTGTCGATGGACCACCTCAAGGAAGGGATCGGCCTGCGGGGATACGCCCAGAAGGACCCGCTCAAGGAGTACCAGCGGGAAGGGTTCGACATGTTCTCCGACCTGGTGTTCCGGATCAAGGAGGAGTCCCTCAAGCGGCTGTTCCATGTGAGGGTTCAGCGGGAAGAGGAGACCGGCAGGATCGCCGCTCCCGCGGCGGCCGCCCCCCGGAGAGTCAACCTTTCCCACGGCGACATCTCCCGGGCCGGCGTGACGACCCAGAAGCATTCCAGGAAGAAGGTCGGGCGGAACGACCCCTGCCCCTGCGGTTCGGGGAAGAAGTACAAGAAGTGCTGCGGCGCGGGGACGGCGTGAAGCCCGCGGGGCGGATCCGCATATCCGGGTTCCGCGGCGCCGGGGCCGCCTGCGGGATCAAGAAATCCGCGAAGCCCGATCTTGCCCTCGTCGTGAGCGGCCTCCCCTGCGTTTCCGACGTGGTCTTCACCCGGAACAGGGTTTTCGCCGCCCCGGTCGCGTGGGGGAAGGCGCTGCGGGGCCACGCCGCCCTGCGCGGGGTGATCGTCAACAGCGGGAACGCCAACGCGTGCACGGGCGAGGAGGGGCTCTCCGCGGTGCGGACGACCTCCGCGGCGGCCTGCGCGGCGCTGGGGCTTCCCCCCGGCTCCTTGCTGGTTTCCTCGACGGGGGTGATCGGGGTGCCGCTGCCCGCCGGGAAGATCGTGGCGGCGCTCCCCGGGCTCTGCGCCTCGCTTTCCGCGGACGGGATCGCCCGGGCGGGCGACGCGATTCTCACCACGGACGCCTGGCCGAAGCGCGGGGTCCGCAGGGTCGCCGTCCGCGGGGGAAGGGTCACCCTCGGGGGGATCGCCAAGGGGGCCGGGATGATCGCGCCGAACATGGGGACGATGCTGGCCTACGTGTTCACGGACGCGTCCGTGCGGCCGGCCGACCTGCGAAGGGCGTTCCGGGGAGCGGTGGACCTTTCGTTCAACCGCATCGTGGTGGACGGGGACACCAGCACCAACGACACCGCCGCGATCTTCGCCAACGGCGCCTGCGGCCTGTCCCCTCTTGCGGGGAAGGACCTGGCGGCGTTTTCGGAGGCGCTCCGCTCCCTGCTGCTCGATCTCGCCCTCCTGATCGTGCGCGACGGCGAGGGGGCCACACGGGTCGTGCGGATGGAGGTGACGGGGGCCGCGAACGGACGGGACGCCGAGCGGGCGGCCCGGGCGGTGGCCACGTCGCCGCTGGTGAAGACGGCGGTGTTCGGTGCGGACCTCAACTGGGGCCGGGTCGTGGCCGCGGTCGGAAGGGCGGGGATCCGCATCGACCCGGAAAGAGTGGAGCTGACGTTCGCGGGGGAAAAGGTCCTCCTGCGGGGGATGGAGATCGATCGGGCCGCCTTGCGCCGCGCCGCGCCGAAGATCCGCAAGGAAGCGTACGGCATCGAGATGGACCTGGGGCTCGGGAAGGGAAGCCACCACGTCTATTTCTCCGACCTCAACCACGATTACGTCAGAATCAACGCTGGATATCGCACCTGACAGCTATTCTTTGCCGGTTTCCGGCATGAATTTCAGCAGCTATCTAAGTTGTGTGAATGATTTTCACGTTGTCCGGTCTTAAGGTTCTTCCTGTTCCGTCTGTTCTGCGCGGTATCCGATGATTGCTGAAAACTGTGGTGGGGAGTATTCTTACGGCATCGGTCGCCTGGCGGAACTGCCAGGCTTCGGTTCGCGGTCTCCTGCCGAGGAAAGCGATGAAGGCTTCAGCGTTGTCACGATCCGCCGCGTCCAGCGCTATCCGGCAGCGGCCAATACCAACTTATCCCTCAGCGGCCAATAACAATTACTACTGCATCCGTATAATCAACTGTTCGGCTGACTTGATCGAAGGGTAGCCACGAAGAACCAGGAAAGGCATATGGAGGGAAGGCATAAGAGCAAACCCCAAACGGCATCAGGCATAGAATCCAACAGCAACGATACTAAGACATGAAAAAGCATGATCCGGTCGAAGCATTAGGAGGTCATGCGACTTCCAGAGCACGCAAAGACAATCGCCGAACAATCGGTTGAAGCGGACGGTCCCCGTGTTCTTTGCCGAGGCCCCGCCGCTTAACCGTAACGTTAGACAGAATATTAAAACAGGAGGAAGATATGAGTGATATTGAGATATTATTATCCGAATATAATCAGCTTTGGGATGAGAAATTAATTCACAAACAAAGCATTAGAAAATTTCATCACTATCTTACATATATTTCAGCAATTGGCTCTCTCGCACTTACATTTCATGGAATATCGACGACCGATTTTTTCAAAGCCCACACCGATCCACAACAAGCAACATATTTGATTAATAATGCTAAAAGTATAATTATGATTGTTTTTGTTCCATTTACACCAATTCTATTATTAACATTGATATTTGCCGTCAATGATCTATTCCATATTTATATTATGGGGAATCATATTGCTCAATTAGAAAAAAGAATAAATAATCTCAATGGAAGTGGTAATCTATTGCTTTGGGAACACGCTGTATGCCCTGCCGTTTATGGAGGAACTGCAACTGGAAATAATCAAATAATAATTTCGAACCTAATATCCGCAGGAGACTATTTGCTATTATTTCCAGTATTGTTTTTGTTGGGGATTATAACTACTTATGTTGGGTACAACTTTCTTTTTGATATGTCAGGTAAAACCATCGCATATCTTTATATTGGTGTCGTTGGATATATGGTTGCTGTAATTATAGTTCTTGGAAACAAACTAAGATTATATACAAAATCAGATGGCCCCTTAACAAAATTAATAATAAATATTTCAGAAGGTAAAAATAATAGTGATGCAGGAAATAATTGAATTTATCTGTCTAACTACCGCTTGGAGCTGACGGCTCGCCATTGGTGATTCATGAGCGCCCGCAGCTCAAGCGGAGCGTTAGGTCGTCATTATTCACAAGGAATAATTATGAATAAAGAAGAAGAAAAGATACTACATGGCCTCTACTACAATAGAGAAATTGTTGGGGAGGAGGTACCATATTCGCCGAGCGAAATTAATTGGCTAATTAAATCTTCCCTCAAAAAAGGGAGAGAGTGGAGAGGAAATGATGGAAAACTACAATCTATATATAACGAAAATGATAATTATTTGGAAAGTATAGGGGCTACATCTGCAGCGGCGGAAAGACCATTAACATATTTGCAGGAGGCAGGATATATAAGATACAAAAAGGATTCAAACTATTTTCGAGTTGCTGTTACAGGAAAAGGTGCTGATTATGCAAGAGATTTAGACACATTGACTGGAAGGATAAATATTTGGTACAAGAATAAAAAAGATGGAATTCTATGGTTCATAATTTCGGTTTTAGTTACAATTATTACGGCAATATTGGTTTCTTTGATCACTAATTCAATGATTAAAGTATCTAAATAATGCGACCTAACAGGATGTTGAAAAACCCGCGTCATTTTGCTGGTTTATGGGCTGTTTTCGTGGTACGATTAGCCGCATAACTTCCTGAAAACCAAGGAGATTGT
>JAMDCN010000039.1 GCA_023489025.1 Deltaproteobacteria bacterium
CAGCAGCGGTACGGACAACAGGAGGCGCTCGGATCCCGGGCGATTCGCGCCACGCGGTCCCTCGGAAAAATGGGAGTGTTTCTCGGGATTTCCCTGGCCCGGGCGGCGGTCCCTCCGTACCGGGTGCGAAACATCCTGAAGCAGGTTCACTTCGTCGGCGTGAAGTCGGTGTTCGTCATCGTCCTGACGGCCGCCTTCACCGGGATGGGCCTCGCGCTCCAGGGGTATTACACCCTCCGCAAGTTCGGCTCGGAAGGGTTGCTCGGCTCCGCGGTGGCGCTCTCCCTCATCCGGGAGCTGGGGCCGGTCCTCACCGCCCTGATGGTGACCGGGCGAGCCGGTTCCGCGCTCACCGCGGAGATCGGAATCCTGCGGATCGGGGAGCAGATCGACTCCCTCGAAACGATGGGGATCGATCCGATCCGGTTCCTCGTGGCGCCCCGAATCCTTGCGTTCCTGTTGTCCGTACCGCTGCTGGCGGCGATCTTCGACGTGGTCGGGATCTACGGGGGTTACCTGGTCGGCGTGAAGCTTCTCGGCGTGGACACAGGGGTCTATCTCGGCCAGATGGAGGCGAGCGTGGAACTGGTCGATGTCACCAACGGGGTCTGGAAATCCCTCGCTTTCGCCCTTCTCATCTCCTGGATCTGCACGTTCAAGGGGTACTTCGCCCGCCACGGGGCGGAGGGGGTGAGCCGGGCGACCACATCGGCGGTCGTCGTCTCCTCGGTGCTGGTGCTGATCTGCGACTATTTCATCACCTCGGTCCTCTTATGAAGGATATGGTTGCGAACGGAAAGGAGGAATGGCGGATGCGGGATGGAATCGACGGAACCCGGGGGGGGTTCGAACCTCAAGAAACCGGCGGGGGCAACTGGATCTGCGAGCCATGCCACATCGGGCCGTATACCGGTGAGAAACGCGAGCCGGTCCTCCGGTTGGTCGGCGTCGAAAAGACCCTCGATGGAAAGAAGGTGCTCGATGGGGTCACCCTCGAGATCCCCCGCGGCCAGATCACGGCGATCATCGGACTCTCCGGCGCCGGGAAGAGCCTGCTGCTCAAGCACATGATCGGCCTGATGAAGCCGGACCGGGGGCAAGTGCTCCTCGACGGGGTCGACATCAACCGGTTGACGCGGCAAGAGCTGTACGAAGTCCGGAAACGCTTCGGGATGCTTTTCCAGAGCGGGGCCCTCTTCGACTCGATGACCGTGTTCGAAAACGTCGCGTTCCCCCTCCGTGAGAAGACGGACATGCCCGAAGGGGAGATCCGGGAAAAGGTCGGCGGCATCCTCCGGAAGGTGGGGTTGGAGAAGGCGGAAGAGAAGTTCCCCGACGAACTCTCGGGCGGGATGGTGCGGCGGGTGGCCCTGGCGCGGGCGGTGGTGACGGATCCCGAGATCATCCTGTTCGACGAGCCCACGACGGGACTGGACCCCATCATCCGGAACTCCATCCTCCACCTCATCTGCCGGACGTACCACGAGCACCATTTCACGATGGTGATGATCAGCCATGATCTCCCCGACATATTCCAAAGGTGCCAACACGTCGCCGTGGTCCACGACGGCAAGGTGGTCGAGGTGGGGACCCCGGAGGAGATACAAAACTCCGCCGATCCCCTTGTGCGGCAACTGGTCGAAGGGGATATCACCGGTCCCGTGCAGCTGATGTGAAAAAAGAAAGGATCGCGGGGATGAAGCGGGTGAACCTCGAAACGGCGGTGGGGATCTTCCTGCTCGCGGGAATCGCCTGCCTGGCGTATCTCTCCCTCCGGCTGGGGAAGCTCGAGATCGCCGGGAGCGACCACGTGCCCGTGGTCGCGGAGTTCAGCTCCGTCGCGGGGCTGCGGCCCGGCGCCGCCGTCGAGATCGCGGGAGTCGAGGTCGGGAAGGTCGACTCCATCACGATCCGGGACTACAAGGCGGTCGTGCGGATGCAAGTCCGGAAGGGGATCGACCTGCAGGAAGACACGATCGCCTCCGTCCGCACGCGCGGCCTGATCGGCGACAAGTACATCAACCTCTCGCCGGGGGCCTCGGACCGCCTGATCCCGCCCGGGGGGAAGATCCGCGAGACCGAGTCCACGGTGGACCTCGAGGGGTTGATCGGGCAATTCGTCCACGGGAGCGCGAAATGACGATCGGGGGGTGGAGGGCGGGACGGGGACGGCTCGGAGGGATCACGTTGCTGCTGGCGATCGCGCTTTGCATGCCCTCGGTCGCCACAGGCGGTGAGCCCACGGAGCAGATCCGCGGGGCGATCGACCGGGGGCTGGCGATCGTCAAGCGCGCCGACCTGCAGGGGGAAGTGAAGAAGGCGCAACGCCGGGGATTGCTCCGGAAGGAACTCTTCCCCTACTTCAACTTCGAAGAAATGGCCCGTCGGTCCCTGGGCGTCCACTGGAAGAACCGGACCCCCGGGGAGCGGCAGGAGTTCGTGAGGTTGTTTACGGACCTCCTCGAAAATGCCTACGCCGGGAAGATCGAAGGGTACAAGGGGGAGAAGATCCGGTTCGGAAAAGAGACGCTGGACCTGCCGTACGCGGAGGTCAAGACCAGGATCGTCACTCCGCAGGGGGAGGAATTCTCCGTGGACTACCGCCTCCTTGCGGACGGCCCCCGCTGGCGGGTCTACGACATCGTCATCGAGGGGGTGAGCCTCGTGAACAACTACCGCTCCCAGTTCGCGGGGATCCTGCAGAAATCCTCTTTCGAGGAAATGACGAAGCGGTTGAAGGAAACCGTCCGGAAGCAGTCCGGTCCGAAGGGTTGACGCCTCTCCCCTTCCCCGGCGATCGCGGCGGGCCGGGACAGCCGGTTCGCCCAGATGTAGTTGACGGCCCTCGTCTTCCAGAAGAGGACGGAGGGGAAGACGACGTACACCCGCGCCGCGTAATCGTCCCCCGCTTTCGTCCGCTCGTCTCCCTTGCCGATCGTGCGGACGATCTTCCAGGACCACGACAACCGCGGGTACGCCTTCGGATCGAGGGAGACACGGTGGATCAGGGCCGAGGCGCTCGCCCGGCTCTCCGCCTTCGGAGCATGGGACAGGCCCTTACTTCGCCCCCTTGACCGCGTGCCCGCCGAACCGGTTGCGCATCGCAGCCAGGAGTTTGTCCCCGAACGGCGATTCCTCGCGGGACCGGAAGCGGTTTTGCAGGGACAAGGTGATCACGGGGAGCGAAACCCCCTCCTCGATCGCTTCGATCGCCGTCCAGCGTCCCTCGCCGGAATCCGGCACGTACGCCGCGATCCCGTCCAGACCGGGGTTCTTCGCCAGTGCGTCGGCCGTCAGGTCCAGCAGCCAGGAGCGGACCACGCTGCCGTGCCGCCAGATCTCGGCGATCCGGCCCAGGTCCAGGCCGAACCCGGCCTTCCGCTGCATCAGCTCGAACCCTTCCGCGTACGCTTGCATCAGGCCGTATTCGATCCCGTTGTGGACCATCTTGACGAAGTGCCCGGCCCCGCTCGGCCCGACGCGCCCCCACCCCTTGTCGCTCGCGGGAGCCAGCGCTTCGAGGATGGGTCGCAATCTTTCCACGGCGGCCTCCTCCCCCCCGACCATCATGCTGTACCCCTCGGAGAGCCCCCACACGCCGCCGCTGGTCCCGACATCGACGAAATGCAGTCCCTTTGCCTTGAGCGCGGCGGCCCGCCGCATCGTGTCCTTGTAATTGCTGTTCCCCCCGTCGATGACGAAGTCCCCCGGGGACAGGCGGGCCGCCAGGGCCGTGATGGTGTCGTCCGTCGGTTTCCCGGCGGGAACCATCACCCAGACGGCGCGCGGCGCGGCCAGTTTCTCCACCACTTCGTCCAGGGTGCGGGCTCCGGTCGCTCCCCCCACCTCGGCGGCGCGGACCGCCTCCTCCTTCACGTCGTAGGCCACCACGCGGTGGCCCTTCCCCAGCAGGCGCGTCGTCATGTTGGCGCCCATCTTTCCCAACCCGATCATCGCGATGTCCATCGCCCCTCCTTCCTCGCCTCCGCGGTCGCTACCCTCTCAAGTGCTCTCCCTTTCGTCATCTTTGCACAGATCGGCACGCAATGCGGCAATCGGCACGGTTTGATACGTTTTTCACGGTGACGCCGGTTGATCCATGGGTCGCCGGTACGCCGAAATCCTTACGTTCCCGGTGAAAGGTCCCGTCGATCGAACCGACCAAATGGCAGGGATTCCATGTCCACCGCCGTTTCGCCGTTCGTGAAGGCGGCGACGGTGGTCAAGGAGGGGAGCACCGTCTGGCTCGTGGACCAATGACACCACCTGGGGAGAGTGGAGGAAGCGCCATCCCTCCTCCGGGCTGCTGAAATGAGCGTTCGGATAAGGGACTGGATACCTTTCGTGCTACGCGTTTTCCATCGTCAGGGAAACGGGCACCGGGTTGCGGACGATGTCAAGAACGGGCGACGTCCGCTGCGCGTATGCCCAAAGTTCCTCCAGCTTTTCCCGCGGGGCATCGCTTTTGATCCTGCAACCCAGACGAATGTTCTGGTACCCG
>JAMDCN010000164.1 GCA_023489025.1 Deltaproteobacteria bacterium
TTTCCTCCTGTTCGTCGGCGCCCCGATCAGGCTGACTGCGTTCCGATACAACCCGCCGCGGCGCGGCGCTTCTTCTTCCGGCATTCCCCGTCCCCCCGTGCAACAAAAGTTTTAGCCCTGAAGATTACAATTTTGCGGGCGGTTTGGGAAGGGAAACCTTATCTCCCTTGATTTTCCGGGGGAGGGTGGCTAAGATGTTTTTCCTGCAGCGTGCCGAAGTGGTGGAACTGGCAGACACGCCATCTTGAGGGGGTGGTGGGGAAACCCGTGGGGGTTCGAGTCCCCCCTTCGGCACCATCGCAATTCTAAAAGGGAACTTGGCCTCGCGCCAGGTTCCCTTTTTTGCTGAAAATAGGCCGACTGGCTCAAATATGGCTCGCGGGTCTGTGCAGCCCTCCTGAACGACGTTCCTTTGTTTCGACCAGGGTAACCGCGATCGTCGAGATCTAATAGTCACCAAGGTCTCCCGGATCGCCGGCGTCAAACCGCTCTCCCTCCAACAACTGTCTGCCGCTGCCGAAGATCAAATGACATCCCCTCTGAATTACGGTAAACTCCATTCCAATTTGTCGATGATCATCCTCCCGTGAAGGAGCGGTGATGTTGACTCGGCGTTCCGCAATGATGCCCTTCTCGACCGATCCCAACTATTGCAGGATCTCTCCATGTGGTGGGGAAACCCGTGTGGGTTCGAGTCCACGCTGTTGGCAGCATCGAAATATTTCAAATGAAGCCGGATCAACGCCGGATTGCACTTTCCTGTATTTTGGGCCCGTGTGACATAAATCCTGTATGCAACTATTTGGCTTTGATGTCCACAGCTCGCGAGGGAACATGAAGCGTAACGGCGGGTTGGTGCCAATTTTCCTGATGCTGTGCATAGCCATACTCCTTTCCTCCTGTGGAAAGACGATTTACAGATACAAGAACGTCGCCTACGAAAGCCCGGAGATGGGGCTGGCGGCACAGCGCGAGGATCTCGAAGCCATAATTCAAAAGGTCGACGTGGCGTCGACACATGTCGGAGGGGTTGCCATCGTGCTCCTTCCTTCGAATGCGTACGTCACTGAGAACTTCGTCAATTGGAGTGGACCCTTGAGCGAGGAGCAGAAAGCAAAAATGGGCGGCTATATAGCCCAATCGTTGTTGAATACCCTCCGGGCAAACGGGGATGGGCTTGAAAAAAGCCGATTGTTTGACAAGGTGGTTTACGGGACCAGCGACACCTCGGATAACGTTCCTTTCAGGGAAGACGTTGCGATCTATGTTAAAGCCGAAAACAGGAAACCGCTGTGGTTCCTGAGGAAGAAGGAGAAGCCGGACGATTCCGTTCCCATCGAGCCCGTTTCGACCTCGTTGCCGCCGGTAATGAGGATGAATCTATGGATAAAGAATGTGGAGCAGGCCGTCCGTACTCAATAGTTCGTTTCATGACTCCCAGAGGGAAAGGAGAGCTATGCGAGGCCCAAGTTCTCGAAGCATCCCGATCGTCATCCTAATCCTCTGCTACCTCCTGTATGGATGTGCCCGCGTGCAGTTGAAGGACGTTTCGGTCAAGCCGGCCTCCGATTACAAAGCCTGCCAAGTCCATTCGGGCCTGAACATCGCGGTGGACCCGTTCCTTGAAGAGGAGCGGGTCCTGGACGTTTTCGGCGACAACCTGGTGTCGAGAGGGTATCTGCCCGTCCTGGTCGTGATCGAGAACCGTACCACGGACCGGGCGTTTCTCGTGGCCAAGGGAGATATCCAATTGCTGATGGATCCCGGGCCTGCGAAAAGCGACACGTTTCCCACGCAGGGAACCCGTGAGATAAAGGACCCGGCACTGGACGTTGCACGTGAGGATTCAGAGAGACAGGGCAACGCCCTGCTTTTCCAGAGCGGTTCATTGGCATTGGCAGGACCGATTGCTCTTCCCGCGATTGTGTTTGCGGCACCCTTGATGGCGAAGGCCCAGGAAGATGCATTTATCATCACGCGCAACCTTGAAAAACGGGAACTGGTGGACCGGACCGTTTACCCCGGGGAGTCTCACAACGGGTTCATCTACTTTTTGCTGAAGAAGGATTCGGTCCCGGCAGACGTTCGGGGGGTGCGCGTGAAATTGAAGGACATGAAGACGGGCGAACCGCTGGTTTTTTCGATTTCCGTCCCGAAGGGAGAATAGGGTCGCATGGGAAAAATGAAATAAAGCAGGAGGAACCCGGGCATGAACCGGATAATTGAATCCGCGCCTGATTATCGGCTGTCCATTCGCTCCCTTAAATCGGAATTGCTCGTCGCGGCGCTTTTGGTGTCGATCCTCGCAATGCTCGGATTTTCCGGATGCACAATCCATCACAATGTAAGTGAAAACCTCAATATTGAAAATCCCTCCGCCGCTAAGATACCTTTGCGGGCGGGGTTGTACGTTAGCAGCGAGATGAAAAACCTGGAAGCGCCCCAGCCCAACAAGGTGCACAGGATCCACGTGGGGGAAGGTCTGGCTCGAGGAGCCGAAAAAGCGTATCGGGCCACCTTCGACGAAGTATTGATCATCGACGATTCCGTGACGGACATGGCCCGGTTGGACATCGATGTCATCGCGTCCGGGCTGGTGACGAAAGCGCACTGGATAGACATTAGCTCCAGGCGGGTATGCACCACCACAATAAAGTGGACGATCGCCGATAAAAAAGGGGACGATCTTTACGTGAACACGATTACCGGAGAAGGAACGACAAAGCATTTCACCAAAGCTATTTTCGAGAAATGCTTTACGGCTTCAATCGAAGATCATTACAACAAGCTGGTCCGTCACCTGACCTCCGTGAACTGGTGGCAAAGCCTGAAGAAGGAATGACCGTAAGAGTAGAGCGAACCGCTGGTTTTTTCGATTTCCGTCCCGAAGGGAGAATAGGGTCGCATGGGAAAAATGAAAAAAGGTTGGTGGGGGCGTGCCATATCGACCGTCCTTCTCTTCTCCGGATTTTTCACAGCGTGCACGTTTCACGCGCAAATACCGAAGGAGAACGGCATCGCTTTCCCGGATCGGGGGAACCGGATTCCCCTAACCGCGGCGTTGTATGTGAAACCGGTGATGAGGAATTACACCTTCCGCCAGCCCAGTCAGGAGGTGTTTTTCGACGACATCCTGTGTCGTTACGCGGAGGCAACTGTGCGGGATCTGTTTCGCGAAGTCCTCATCCTGGATGCGATGGAGGGAGGGGCATCCGGCAAGCGATACGACGTCATTGTTGCACCGGAATTGGAAAAAACGTACCTGCACCTTCCTCAACGGGTCGCATCGGTCACCATGAAATGGACCGTACTGGATAATACGGGGAAAGCGATCTACCAGAACTCCTTCATGGGCAATGGGGAGTGCAAGGGGATTTTTCACCGCAACACTGCTTCGGGAGAATGTTTTCTCCGGGCGGTCCGAGATCAATTCGGGAAGGCGCGCGCGGGTCTGCTGTCCAGCAGGTGGTGGGAAATATCAAGATGAAGGGCACCGGTGACAGTCGGCATCCCGGGCCGGAAGAGAGAAAACTTATGAGGTACGGAACTATCATTCACATATCTTTGATTGCCTTATTGATCTCATGTTTGTCTGCGTGCAGCCCATATCATGCCAGCGTGTCCAAAAATTTGAAGATCGACGCGGCTTTCTACCCCGAGAGGAAAATACCTCTGCGTGCGGGTCTCTATGTGCCCGCCGAGTTCAAGAACGAAAGACTCTTTTTTAAGGGACATTCGGTTGGTGTGAACGTTTCGCTGGGCGAGGGGATGACAGTAGGAGCTGCGGAAACGCTGAAACTGGTTTTTGAGGAGATCGTAATCCTTGATGAAACCGAAACGAACTTCTCCAAGAGGAATATCGACGTCATCGTGACTCCGACAATGGAGAAAAAGGGAATCGACTGGCTCGGGGGGAGTCGAATTCAGTGTTTTTTGAGAGTCAAATGGACTGTGATCGACAAAAACGGCAACATGGTATATGTGAACTCTTGCGATGGAGAAGACCAGATTAAAGTCCGCTATATGAAAGATGCGGAAGATTTCTCTGCTTGCATGACGTCCGCCGCCGAGAAACAATACGGCGCTTTTTCCAAGTTGATAGTATCCACCGTTTGGTGGAACTCCATGAGATAATCGAGGAGTATCCGCTGAAGATTCTCTTTTAAGTTTAATAAAGTCCGGGCCGTGATCTTAGAATTTCCTCATTTCGCACGGGCTACGGCTGGCAGAGCTCTCAGTTGTCGATACGACGATGGGAGCACCCGGATCGCGTTGAGCTTCTCCACCTGCTCCCGAATATGGCTCTTGCCCAAGGAGACGTAGATCATCGTCGTCTTGATGTCGGAGTGGCCCATTGCCTTCATGATCGCGAAGGGGTCCGCCCCGGCCATCGCCATCTGCGATCCGAAGGTGTGGCGAAGCGCATGAACGTGAATGCGCGAGACGCCGGCCCGCTTGCAGGCGCCGTTCAGACTGTCCCGGATATCGGTTAAGGGCCCTCCATTCCTTCCCGGGT
>JAMDCN010000119.1 GCA_023489025.1 Deltaproteobacteria bacterium
AGTGGTTCCTGTCTCCGAAGGTAACGACCAGCCCTGAAGCTGCGAAGGCCGGCGAACTTCCAAAAAAGGGTTGACATGAAAATTTAGATGATGATAATTTTGCGGTATAGTCAGATATGGCTGATTATGCTGATATGCACCGATCGATTCTTTCCAGGGTGGGGAGGAAGAGATGAGGAAAGAGCGGAAAAGCGAAACGTGTTGTCCGCCGGGACCGAGCGGCATGGGTTGCTTCAAGGTCGAATCTCTCGTCACGGTCGATGACCGCGGGCAGATGGTGCTCCCGAAAGAACTGCGCGATCGGGCGGGCATCAAGGGGGGCGACAAGCTCGCCGTGATCGGGTGGGAGAAGGAGGGGAAGGTGTGCTGTCTCTCCCTCATCAAAGTGGAAGAGTTCAGCACGATGATCAAGGGAGTCCTTGGTCCCCTGATGGGCGATCTGCTCCCGAAGGGATGAAGGAGGGCTGTGGAATGGAAATGCCCTGGACCGAAGGCACCGTGAATACCGAAGTCGGTGACGTGCCCCGAGTACGAACCGTCCTGAGCTTCGGCGATCGCTTTGGCGGGTTCAAGGCGCGCTGGGGCATCGGCCGCATGGACTACCGCGTGGCGCTCGGACTCTACGCCGTCGGCGATCCCGCGGCCGAATCGCCGGTCCTGGTTTCCGCGAACTACAAAATGAGCTTCGACCGCCTGCGCTCCGTTCTCTCCGGCCGCGACGCCTGGATCTTGGTGCTCGATACCGACGGCATCAACGTCTGGTGTGCCGCCGGGAAGGGCACTTTCGGCACGGACGAGATCGTGCGCCGGGTGCAGAGCATCGTGCTCGACCGGATCGTTTCGCACCGCATGCTGGTGGTTCCGCAACTTGGTGCGCCCGGCGTGAGCGCCCATCAAGTGTACGCACGCTGCGGATTCCGCGTGGAGTACGGTCCGGTACGGGCCGAAGACCTTCCTGCCTTTCTGGATGCCGGCAGGAAGGCGCTTCCAGAGATGCGAAGGGTGAGGTTCGGCTTGCTCGACCGGGTTGTGCTGATTCCCATCGAACTGGTCACGGGGGGAAAATACGCGCTGCTCCTGGCGGCGGCCTTCCTGCTGCTCGGCGGCCTGAGCGGAAACGGTTACTCCCTGGAAGGCGTCCGCACCATCGGCCTGACCGGCGCTGCCCTGGTGCTCGGTACCTTCCTCGGCGGGGTGATCCTGGGGCCCGTCCTGCTGCCCTGGCTGCCGGGCCGGGCTTTCTCGGTGAAAGGCGCCGTATTGGGCTTTACCCTCGTGGCCGGAATGGCGGCCTACGGATGGTACGCCTCCGGCCATTTGGGAGTGCGGCTGCATACGGCCGCGTGGATGCTGATGGTGCCGGCGCTTACCAGCTTCGTGCTGATGAATTTCACCGGCGCTTCCACTTATACCTCCCTCAGCGGCGTATTGCGCGAGATGCGCTTCGCCGTGCCGGCGCAGATCGCGGGAGCCGTGGCCGGGTGCGGACTGTGGCTGATCGGCCTGTTCGTTCCGGGAGGGTTTGCGGGATGAGATACCTTGAGGATGTGGTGACGCTGGAATTCGACGCGAAGCGGTGCAACGGCTGCGGAATGTGCGTCAAGGTTTGCCCGCATGCGGTGTTCAAGCTGGAGGACAAGCGGGCTGTTCTCGCCGACCGTGGCGCTTGCATGGAGTGCGGGGCCTGCGCGAAGAACTGCGAGCAGGAAGCGATCCGGGTACGGGCCGGCGTCGGCTGCGCTTCCGGTGTGCTTGCCGGCTTGCTGGCCGGAAGCGGACCGGCCTGCGGGTGCTCGGGGAATTCCCATGCACGCTGCTGAAGCCTGCTCATGGGGCGTGCCCCTGTTCCTGTGAATAAGGCCTGTGCGCCAACGGTCGCCGCGCCTTGTTTTTCCGCATTTGCATTCGCCATCCCAGGTTGCCGACCAGGGTATACATCCAGCGCGGCATGAGGGGCTTTGCGAATAGCGTCGTTGCCTCCCTGGGGATGTCGTCGCCGTTCGCGAGCGACTTCGACGCCATGCCGAGGGCATCGAGAATGTTTCTTCCGCCGCCGGGCATTTTCCTGAAATCTTCACCGACGGATCCGCCCATGCCCATCGCAAGCGCGCCGGACCAGCGCATGCCCGTACGCTCGGCGAACAGCCGGCAGATGTCGACGGCCGTGTCGCACTGGTGCGACTCGGGAAATCCGCACTGGACGATGACGGCGAGCCGGGGTGTCCCCGCGCATGTGCCACGGGCCCGGCGCTCGGCGATCCGCTCGAGCAAGCGCGTTAGCGGCGCCGGGAGCGAGTCGACGTATACCGGAAAAGCGAACACGACGAGGTCGGAGGCATCGACGGAATCCAGCAGTCGACAGGTCCCTTCCTCCGAGCGCAATCCGCCGTGCACCATTCCGTCGCTTACGGCCGCACCGTGCTCCCTCAGTCCCTCGGCGAGTTTTGAACCCAGCATGCAGGACGCTGATTTCCGGCCCTTCGGGCTGCCGGTCAGGATCAAGACGTTCATGCCCTGACTCCCGCCCGGTCGAGAAGTCGTTCCGCGGAGCGCCGCGCCAATACGGGATCCGCTGTTCCCACCAGAACATCCGTTTCGACGGTTTGGTGCATGTTGAGGCCGTTTCGGACCGCCAACCCGGCGAATACCTGTACCGCCTCGGGGTCGGGTGACGGCAACGTCCCGAAACCGATCGTCTTCGGGTACTTCAGGTACCGAAGGCGGTGATGCACTTCGCCGCCCACGACGCTGAACCGCGGGTCCAGCAAGGGGATGAACCGGTCGAGCATTTTCTTCAATTGGGACGAGTAGCCGCCGAACGTCACCGGCGTCACGTACACGACGATATCCGATTTGACATAGGAGCGCAGGACATCGACCGCGCCATCCCCGATGACGCACTCGCCGGGCGTGTGCGTCCAGCATCCGAAGCATCCCGCGCACGGCGCGATGGCGAGCTCGCGCAGTTTCACCAGCTCGACGTCGTCTCCGCGTTCCGCGAGCGCGGAAGCCATCCCCAGGACGGCAACGGGGGTGAGAGGGTCCCCCTCGAGGCTTCCGTCCAGGACCAATGCTTTCACGTCACGCCTCCAACGCTTTTCCCGCCATCCCGCCCAGCGTTTCCAGCGCCTGCTCGGTCCGCTCCGACCAGAAGGCGGCGTTGAGCCGGATGCAGTTCCGGTACCGGTCGCCCGTCGTGGTGAACAGCGTTCCGGGGGCGACGCTGATGCCCTTCTTCAGGGCTCCCTCGTAGAGGCGGAAGGCATCGACCCCGTCGGGCATCTCCACCCAGAGAACAAATCCTCCCCCGGGGCGGGTGACCCGCGTCCCCATCGGGAAATGGCGGCCGACGGCATCCCGGACCCGGGCTACCTGCCTGCTGTAGATGCGGCGGATCGTCCGCAAATGGTGATCGTAACCGCCGTTGGTCAAAAATTCCGTGATCGCGAGCTGGGTCGGCGTGGCGGTGGCGATGTTGAACAGGGCTTTCAGCTGCTGGACCTTCCGCTGATACCTTCCGGGGACGATCCAGCCGACCCGGTAGCCGGGGGCAAGGGTCTTGGAGAAGGAGGAGCAGTACAGGACGATCCCCTTCTCGTCGTACGCCTTGACCGCCGTGGGCCGGGACGGGCCGAAGGCCAGGTCGCCGTACACATCATCCTCGATGAGGGGGATGTCGTGTTGCGCCAGCAGCGCGACCAGCTCCCGCTTCTTCTCGTCGGGCATGACGCTTCCGAGCGGATTGTTGAAGTTCGAGATGATGAGGCATGCGTGAACCGGGTTGTGCCGGATCGCGTAGCCCAGCACGTCGATGCTCATCCCCTCCTGGGGAGTGGATGGGATTTCAAGGATCTTGAGCCCCATCCACTGGATGGAGTGGAGGAACGTGTAATAGACGGGAGACGCGATGGCGACGGTGTCGCCCGGGCGGCAAGTCGCCTGCAAAGCCAGCGTCACCGCTTCCACGCAGCCGGAAGTGACGACGATTTCCTCGGGGGACGGGGTGCAGCCGTAGTTGAGGGAACGCTTGGCGATCTGCGTGCGCAGCCGCTGGGTCCCACGCGGCCCGGTATAGGAAACGCTCTGGATGCGGAACCGCCGTGCCTCCGTGGCGAGCATCCGGTTCAGCTTGTCGATCGGCAGCAGATCGGGATTCGGGACCCCGCCCCCGAGCGGGACCATGGAAGGGTCCGTCAGGGAGCGCATGACCCGCATGGGGACCTCTTCGATGGACACGCAGCACGGGACCGGTTCCTCTTCCGTCTTCCTCTCCGGGACATCGGCCCCGGGCTCGAGGGCCCGGCTGCGGACGTAGTATCCCGACTGGGGCCGGGCCTCGACCATCCCCAGGTTTTCCAACTGCGCGTACGCCTCCATGATCGTATTGATGCTGACCTGCATCCGGCGGCTCAGTTCCCGGATCGACGGTATCCGCTCTCCGGGCCGATAGGTCCCCTGCTCGATGAGGCCGCCGACCCTGGCCGCGATTTCTTCATAAAGCGGCATCTTTTCCGCGTTGTCTCGACCGTTTGTTCTCATGATGATTGGATTCTACACCGGGTTTATGTTCGATGCAGATACAATTTTACGGATATATTATGGGTACAGTTATTGCCGTCCGGCAACTGTTCCTCTCGGAAAGCTGAAGGGTTGTGTCTGTTCCTCCTCCCGGATAACGCTCATACTCTCGATCACTTGCAGAGAGCCGGCCGGAAGCAAGCGACCCTCTCCGCAAAAAAACCGGAGGTGAGTAGATCATGGAATGGAACGACAGGATCAAGGAACTTGTTGCCGTGGGGGCGTCGATCACCGCGAACTGCCAGCCCTGCCTGCAGTACCACGCGGACAAGGCCCGTAAGGAAGGCGCGACCTCTCAGGAGATCGAGGCGGCCATCGGCGTCGGGAAGCAGGTCCGCAAGGGCGCGTCGGCCAAGATGGACGAATTCTCATCGAGCGTGAAGGAGGCCGTCTCGGCCCCGGCGGGGGAGAAGAAGTCGGTCTGCTGCGGATGATCGCGACCTGTTTCCCTGGGCGCGGAGGAGCGGGATTCCCGCTCCTCCGCAAGCCAATACAACAGAGGTAGATGAGCGTCATGTTTTACGCCCATGGGGTAGCCCGGAGATCCTGATGGCTTTTTCAATATGCGGTCGTCTGGACAGGGTACAGCGCCGTGGCGACGCGCGGTAGGGTTGGTTCTGGCCGGATATGGTCTGTGGATGCTTGTCGTGAATGGTTTGGCTTGACACCTCCTCGATGTCATGTAAGATTAAGACCGGTCGGTATTCATCGGGGGCGGAGTTTTTATCGCCCGGGAACCTCAGGTTGCAATATCAATGACGGGGGAATATTCATGAGCGTTCGAAACGACCTGTGGAACGCCGCCAAATGGAAGTTGGTGAAGGCTCATCTTGGTTACAACGATGAAGAGATGAAAGTATTTCGGGAGAACCCCAGAAACGAGGATGTCCTCTCAAAAGCACCGGCATTGCTCAACAAGACGATCGTCCTGACGGTCGTGGAATCTCACGGGTGCAACAGCCAACACAAGGTTGGGGACAAGTTCTACTTTGACGGTGCGGGAAATCTCCTCACGAAACGTTGTCCCAAGAAGGTATGTGTATACGCACTCAACGCGGCGACCTCGATGGTCTTCGCATTGAACGAACTCTTCTACGCGGGTGTTGACCCCAATGACATGCGGTTCAAGCGCGCCGCCTGCTTTGATGTCGGAGTGCAGTGCGGTGGGTGGGGCCGAATCGTTCTGGAGTTAAGTGTTCAAGATCGGTGAGCGATGCCTGACTACCGGCTGCAGCTGGCCGCTCGCCTCTTTCTCGCTGGGCGCCCGCAGCCGAAGCGGAGTGTCAGGCGCACAAACACAAGTCACTCAAGAGTTAATGAATGATGATGGAAATGGACAGACAAAAACAAAAGGCCGATGATTTTTTGGCGCTGCATCATGCTCCGACGATATTGATTCTTCCAAATGCATGGGATGTCGCAAGCGGAAAAATCTTCGAACTCGAGGGCTTCAATGCGATCGGCACCACAAGCGCGGGTATCGCCGCAACGCTCGGCTATGCCGACGGTCAGCACATGAGCCTGGCCGAGAATATGGAAGCGGTCCGGCGCATTGTAAATAACACCTCTCTGCCCGTGAGCGCCGATATAGAGGCTGGCTATGCTACTTCCATTGAAGGCGTAGTAAAGGCGGCGCATGCGGTATTGAATGTCGGCGCCGTCGGATTGAATCTTGAAGATGGCACGGGAGATTCCACAACTCCTCTTTTCGACAAAGCTCTTCAACAAGACAAAATCAAAGCAATACGAGAAATGGCTGTTGCCAAGGGGATACACTTGGTTATAAATGCCCGGACGGATGTTTTCTTGATTCATGACGAATCCACACAGAGTTTGCGTCATGCAATTGACCGTGGCAATGCATATAAGGAGGCCGGAGCTGATTGTATATTTGTTCCAGACGTTGGCAGTCTCGACAAGAAGGCAATTGCAATTCTTGTCAAAGAGATTGATGCACCAATTAACATTGTTGCAGGTGCAACGATTCCGCCCATATCCGAACTCCAAGAGATAGGTGTCTCGCGCGTTAGCGTCGGTCCCAGGCCAATGAGAGCCGTGCTTAGTTTATTGAGAAAGATCGCCAAGGAACTGATGACGACAGGAACGTATAAGCTGATGACGGAATCGTCCATCTCTTATTCCGAAGTCAATCAGTGGTTTACACGAGGAAAAAGTAGCGATACTTAGCAAGTGCCTGGCCGGTCGGTATTTTTATTTCCGGAGACCCCATTGAGGAAAGACGGCAGGGAGACGCGACACAACGTCATCGAGAAGTCGCTTCAGATCTTCTCGGTGAAGGGCTACTACAACACCTCCATCAGCGACATCATGGCCGCGACCGGGTTGACGAAGGGAGGGCTCTACGCCCATTTCGACAGCAAGGAAGCGCTCTGGAACGCCGCG
The DNA here is from genome assembly GCA_023489025.1 of Deltaproteobacteria bacterium. The sequence continues at coordinate 6,982 of JAMDCN010000119.1, forward strand.
TACGAGAGGGCGGTCGAGATCTGGAGAGGGATCGTCTTCAAGGGAGTGCGAAAGGTCTCCGACCCGCTGGACAGGATCGCCAGGACGATCGAGAACGACCTGCGCGACTACGTTTGCGGAGAGGCATTCGAGGGCGGCTGCTTCTTCTTCAACATGCTCGTCGAGCTCTCCGGCCAATCCGCCTCGATGAGCGGCCGCATCCTGAAAGGCTTTATGCAGTTCTCCGATCTCCTGGCCTCCTGGCTTGAGGAAGCGAAATCCGCAGGCAAGCTGAAACCCGGTGTGCGAGTCAAGGAGATCGCGGATTTCATCGTGACCTCCATCAACGGCGCCACGGCCCTGTATGTCGCGACTCGCAATCCGCGGTTTCCCAAGGCCATCGAACGTCAACTGTGCGCCTACATGGATCTATTGAAAGCTTAGGAAGGAGCAACCCGGGATGTCACGGGGACCCGCGCATCATCGGCGGAATACCGACCGGTCGCTTGTTATTCGGTCACTACGGTTGCCGAGGGGGGGGAGAGGCGATGAACAAAGTCGGTTACGAAAAGCGAAACCGTATCGGCTACGTCACCCTGAACAGGCCGGAAGCGCTTAACGCCCTGGATGATGAACTGAACAATGCGCTGTGGGACGTCTGGGCGGACTTCAACTCGGATGATTCGGTCGACGTCGCCATCGTCACCGGAGCGGGGAAGGCCTTTTGTTCAGGGGCCGACCTGAAATCGTTCATCCCGAAATGGGAGCACGCCACCATGCTCGACGCGCGGAAGAACGCGGCGAGGGGGATCGGGGGCGGAATCACCAGGGGGCAGCACCGGATCACGAAGCCGATTATCGCGGCCATCAACGGTTTCGCGATCGGAGGCGGGTTCGAGCTCGCGCTTGCGTGCGACATCCGCATCGCCTCGGAAAAGGCGAAGTTCGGGGTATTCGAGGTCAGGCAGGGATTGCACCAGGGCGATGGGGGAATCGTCCGCCTCGTCGCCATCGCGGGCGTGGGCACTGCTCTTGATCTGACCCTGACGGGGCGGGAGGTTTCCGCGGAGGAGGCTTTCCGGTTGGGATTGGTGAGCAGGGTCGTGCCGCACGAGGAACTGTTGCCGACGGCCGAAAGCTGGGCGCGGATGATCCTCGCAAACGGCCAGCAGGCGATCCGGTCCGCCAAGGAGACGATCCACGAGGTCATCGGCCGCCCGCTGGACGATGCGCTGAGGCTGGAAACCATTAGCGGGTATTCGAGCGTCGGCGATTTCAGAGAGGTTGCGGAGAGGCTGCAGAAGTTTTTCAGGAAACCCCAATCGGAGGTGTAGGAATGTCCGACCTGCCGGTCACTTACCGAGGCGTTGTCTACCCATGGCATTGCGACCACATGGGACATATGAACGTGATGTGGTACGTCGGTAAATTCGATGAGGCCACCTGGCAGTTCTTCGCGATGCTCGGCCTGACGCCGTCCTTCCTGCGGGAGCAGAACCGGGGCATGGCCGCCGTCCAGCAGAACATCACATACAAACGGGAGCTTCACGCGGGAGACGTCGTGGCGATCCGGTCCGGCGTGCTGGAGATCAAGGAGAAGGCGATCCGCTTTTTCCACGAAATGCATAACGAGGAAACGGGGGAGGTCTCGGCGATTTCCGAAATGACCGCGGTGCACCTGGACACGGTGCGCAGGAAGTCCTGCCCCTTCCCGGAGCGGGTGGTTGAACGTGCCCGTGCAATGGCCGTGACGAGACCTCCGCATCTCCGGGAGTGAACTGAAAATGTCTCCGATGGCCTTGCGGCCGAATGCTATTGCGTTGCCTTTCGGGGAATTGTGTCGACGGCGCCGTGCCGGAAGCAGTCGACGAGATGGTCGTTCACCATCCCCACCGCCTGCATGAAAGCGTAGCAGATCGTGGCCCCGACGAACCGGAACCCCCGGCGCCGCAGGTCCGCGCTCATCGCCTCCGCCGCTTCCGAGGTCGAGGGCAGCTCCCGCAAGGCATGGAACCGGTGGACGACCGGCTTGCCCCCCACGAACCGCCAGATGTAGACGTCGAACGTCCCGAACTCCCCGCGCACGTCAAGAAACCGGCGGGCGTTCTCGACCGCCCCCCGGATCTTCAGCAGGTTCCGGACGATCCCCGCGTCCGCATGCAGCCGGGCGATGTCCCGTTCGCCATACCGTGCGATCCTCTCCGGGCGAAAGCCGTGAAAGGCGGCCCGGTAGTTTTCCCGTTTCCGCAGGATCGTCCGCCAGGAGAGGCCGGCCTGGGCCCCCTCGAGGACGAGGAATTCGAAGAGCTTCCGATCGTCGTGCAGGGGGACGCCCCATTCCTCGTCGTGGTATTGTCCCATCAGCGGATCGCCGTCCGCCCATTCGCACCGCGTCATGCTTCTTCTCCTTTGCCGTCCCGCGAGCCTCGGTAGACGAAGCCATGGCCTGCGTGTACCATGAAGAAACAATGGGATGTTTCCTCCGCAGAGGACCCTTCCGTCCAGCTCCTTCCCTTGTCTCGATGATCCTCGGGCTGTTGCTTTGCTTTCCCGCGGTTTCCTCCGCCGAACGCAACAGCGCGGTAAAAATCGGGGTTGCCTCCATGATCACCCCGGTGGATGCGGTCAAGTATTATCAGGATGTCATCGATTACATCGGCGAGCAAATCCTGCAACCGGTCCAAATGGTCCATAGAAGGACCTACGACGAGATGGATGCCCTCCTCGATAAGGGTGAAGTAAAGATCGCGTTCATCTGTTCCGCGCCGTATGTGAAGAACCGTGAAAGGTTCGGCGTCGAGCTTCTCGTCGCGCCGAGCGTGGACGGAAGCCCCAGGTATCACTCGTACATCATCGTCCACAACGACAGTCCCATCAAGGCCTTCCCCGAGCTCAAGGGGAAGGTTTTCGCGTTCACGGACCCGAAGTCCAACACCGGGAAGCTGTATCCGACCTATCTCCTGAAGAAGATGGGGCATGTTTCCGAACGGTTTTTCAAGAGGGTCCTCTATAGCTACAGTCACAACAAATCCGTCGAAATGGTCGCCAAGAAGATCGTGGACGGGGCGTCGGTGGAGAGCATCGTTTACGAGCATATGCGGAAAAGGGGATCCCCTTACGTAAAACAGACCAGGATCATCAAGCGCTCTCCTCCTTATGGAATCCCCCCGGTGGTCGTGACAAGAGACATCGACCCCGGACTTAAAAAGAAGGTCAGGGATGCCTTTCTCAATATGCGGAAAACGGCAAGGGGAAAAGCGATTCTCGATGCCATGATGGTCGACGGTTTTGTCGAGATCCCCGACAGCAGCTACGATTCCATACGGGAAATGGAGCGGGTCATCGGGGAGAGCTCGACGGTCGCCGGGAAGGCCAGGGACGGGAAAACGGTATACTTCGGCGTAATCCCGATGGACAACCCCAGGATCATGTATGAAAAATACCAGCCGCTTCTCGACTATCTGACGGAAAAGACACCGTATAAATATGAGCTTGTTCTAAAGAAAAACTATGAGGAAACGGTGAATGCCGTCGGAAACGGCGAGATGGATGTGGCCCTGCTCGAACCGTTGACCTATCTCGAGGCCCATGCAAAATATGGCGCGATGTGTTTCCTGAAATCAAAGGGCGCCGACGGAAACGCGGTATATCGAAGCGTGATCATAACAAGGAAACATTCGAATATCGGCAGCCCTGCCGGGCTGAAAGGGAAAAGCGTCGCCTTTGGCTCGTCGAAATCCACGTCGGGGAACCTCATCCCCCGCTACCTTCTGGCCAATGCGGGGATCCATCTCGGCGAGCTGAGCGGATATGCCAACTTCGATTTTCACGATTCCGTCGTGAAGGCGGTACTCAAGGGACAGTATGCCGCCGGAGCCGTGAGGGAGTCGGTTGCAAAGAGATATCTGAAACTCGGCATCGAGACCATCGCCGAGTCCGAGCCTATCCCCACGGGGCCGCTCGTCGCAGGGCCGGGAACGCCGTTTTCGATCATAGAGAACATCAAGAAAGCCCTTCTTGAACTGACCCCGCAGGACGGCAACGGACAGACAGTGCTGAAACGTCTTGACGAGGAATTGAAGAACGGGTTCACAGAGGCCTCCGACGTGGATTATGGAGGCATACGGGCGAAAATCAACGCGGTTCCGCAGACCTGCGGCCGGGGATGCCATCCCAAAATAAAATTATGAACGGATTAAGGAACTTCTTCCTCCGGCTGGGACTTCAGTATAAGTTCATCCTCATCACCACCTGTTCGATCATTCTTCTCATGAGTGTCGTCGGATATCTCGCGGTCGAGAGGGAAAAGAAGATCCTGTACGCGGAAGTCGAAAAGCAGGGCCGCCTGCTTGGCGAGACCCTTGCGATCCCGATCATCAACGACCTTATTTACGAGAGGCTGGGCCTGATCGAGGAAGGCGGCCTTCTCGATAACTATATCCTGGAGATCTTCAGCAGAAAGGACCTGGACCTGCTCTATATCGTCATTCTGGACGACGACGGCAAGGTCATCTCCCACAACGACATCACGGAATACGGGAGGGTTTACTCCGACACGCTCACGAAGAATGCCCTCAAGGCAGGGAGCACGGTCGTGCAACAGTATTCCGGCGGCGGGAAGAACATCCTCGATATCGGCGTCCCCCTTTCGATCGGCAAGAAACGGTGGGGTACGCTGAAATTCGGCATCTCCCTGGAAAAAGTCGAGCATGAAATCTTCACAACCGTTGCAAGGATCATCGTATTGACGATCGCCCTTCTGATCGCAGGTTTTGTGTTCATCCTGTTCATCAGCAGAAGGTTTATCAGCCCCATCACCCAGCTTGCAAGCACCATGGACAAGGCCGGGGGAGATTACCTGGACGTCAAGGTCGAGGTAAGAGGGCATGACGAGCTCGCCATACTGGGAGAGCGATTCAACAGCATGATCGAGAGGATCCGCCTTGCAAGCGAGGAACTGAAAAAAACGCACGAAAAACTGGTCCAGTCGGAAAAGCTTGCCTCCATGGGAATTCTTGCCGCCGGGGTCGCCCACGAGATCAACAACCCCCTCGGAGGGCTCTTCAATTGCGTGCAAATGCTGAAACAGAGCGGCGACGATCCCGAGTTCAGGGCGAAATACATGGAACTCGTCAGGGAAGGGCTGGACAGGATCGAAAACACGGTGAGCAAACTCCTGTGGATGGCGCGGAAAGCGGAGAGCGCATCCGCCGACGTCCATATCGGGAGCGCCGTGGAAAGCGTCCGTTCTTTCGTCGAGTACAAGCTCGAAAAGGGCGGGATCGCCTTCTCGAGCGAGATTCCCGACGATCTGCATGTTTTCATCGACCTTCACGATTTCCAGCAGCTTCTCCTCAACCTCTTCATCAACGCCATTCAGTCCATGCGGAACGGCGGCATGCTCGCGGTACGGGGATACCGGGACGATTCGTCGGTCAAGATAGAGGTAAAAGACAATGGATACGGGATCGCGCAGGAAAACATGGGGAAGATCTTCGATCCGTTCTTCACGACGAAACCGACGGGGGAAGGGACGGGACTGGGACTCTGGCTGTCGTATCAGATCATGAGGAACTACCGCGGAGAAATCTCCGTTGAGAGCGAGGTGGGAAAGGGGAGCCGCTTCACCCTGAGCTTCCCCCTGAACCAGGCCGTATGAAAACCAGCATCCTGCTGATCGAAGACGAAAAACTCATGAGGGTCACTCTCGGAGACGCCCTGAAATCCGCCGGTTACGACGTCCTTTCCTTCGACACCGGCACCGAGGCATTGAAGGTCCTTAAGAGCCATTCTTTCGATATCGCGGTCACCGATGTCAGGCTGCCGGATATCGACGGATTCGACATCCTCCGGGAGATTCTCCGCTCAACGGATTCCCAAGTGATCGTGATGACCGCCTTCGGAACGATAAAGGATGCGGTCGAGGCGATGAAGCTGGGGGCCTTCGATTACATCACCAAGCCTTTCGCGCTGGATGAATTTCTTCTGCTGATCGAAAGAGCGACGGAGGTGAGAAAGCTCAGGGAAGAGAACGTACGGCTCAGAAGGGATATCAACCGATGTTACTCTTTCCCGAGCATTATCGGTGAAAGCGAAGGGATAAAAAGGATTTTCTCCTTGATCGAGAAGGTGTCGGAATCGGACGCGACCGTTCTTATTCTGGGAGAAAGCGGGACGGGAAAGGAACTTGTCGCCAGCACCATACACTATCAGGGCAGGCGCAAGGAGAAGCCCTTGATAAAAGTGAATTGTGCCGCGCTGCCCGAGGGCCTCATCGAAAGCGAGCTCTTCGGCCACGAAAAAGGAGCATTCACAGGCGCGATAAAGAAGAAACCGGGCAGGTTCGAGCTTGCCAATGAAGGGACCGTCTTCCTGGACGAGGTAGGCGATCTGCCGCTTCCGACCCAGGCGAAAATCTTAAGGGTCATCCAGGAGAGGGAGTTCGAAAGGGTGGGCGGGACGGCGACGGTGGCCGTGGACGTCAGGCTCATCGCGGCAACGAATAAAGACCTTGCGGAAGAGGTAAAAAAGGGGAGATTCAGGGAAGACCTGTATTATCGACTTAACGTGATTCCGATACCGATTCCGCCGTTACGGGAACGGAAGGAGGATATCCCTCGCCTCATCGAGTTCTTTCTGGAGAAATACAGATCCAAGCTTTTAAAAAACGTGCGCTTTTCAAAGGATGCGGTCGATACGCTGCTCGCCTACGATTATCCCGGCAACGTCAGGGAACTCGAAAGCATAATCGAGCGTTGCGTCACCCTCTCGGCGTCAAACGAAATCGGCCGTAGTGAATTGCCTTCTTCCATTACGGGCTGGAAAAGCAGCGAGAAGAAATTATCCCTGTCCGATGTGGCCGCCGATGCCGAGAAAAACCATATCGTCGGGGTCCTGAAATCCACGCAAGGCAACAAGACAAAGGCCGCCGGAATCCTTGGCATCAGCAGAAAGACTCTTTGGGAAAAGATGAACGCATACGGGATCGAATAGAGGGTTCGTGAGCTTCGTCAACGACGTTTAATGTGTTACGTAGACGTAACACCCGCTCTATTCCATTGAACTAATATTTTTCCATGTAGAACCAAACAGTTAGTATCCATTACCTTCAAGGGTGTTTCTCCCGCGTAACACATCTTTCAAGGCGGTTCCTTTAAATTCAGCACGTTATCAATGGCATGAGAATTGAACATTTCAGAACGGATTTATGTTCGGTTTTGACGCTGAACGCCATCCTCGTCCCCCCAACGTCCGGAACGGCGCGAAAGCGGTTCTCCGGCAAAAGGGGAAGCCGTTTTTCATTCGATCGAGTATCGTGGGTTATGTCGGTTACCAACACGGGAAGGAGGGCGATAGCGTGAAGAAATGGGCCCTATTGTGCATCACCATGCTGGTCCTGGCGTCGGCGGCGATCGCGAAGGTCGGCGGGGGGGACGTCCTTTTTACGGTGAAGGGGGCCGGAAAGGTTCTGTTCAGCCATGACGCCCACGTTGGAAACGCAGGGCTGGGGTGCAAGGAATGCCACGACAAGATGTACGTCACGAAGGAGAAGCACAAGAAGGCGACGATGGCGGAGATGAAGAAAGGGAAGTCCTGCGGATCGTGCCACAACGGAAAAAGGGCATTTGACGTCAAGGGAAACTGCGAGAGCTGCCACGCGAAATAATCCCGGAGGACGCGAAGAGATGGAAAACGTGGATATCCTGATCACGATGCAGGAGGACTTGAAGAGGGCCCTGAAGAAGCCGGAGAAGGACCGGAAGCTGGCGATGCTGATCGACATGCGGAAGTGTTCCCGGTGCCATGCCTGCACCGCCGGCTGCGTGGCGGAGAATGCCTCCCCGCCCGGCATCCTCTACCGGCCCGTGTTCGAAGAGGAAAAAGGGACGTTCCCGAAGGTGAAACGCCTTTCCATCGCCCGGCCCTGCATGCAGTGCGACGACCCCCCCTGCGTGGCGGCATGCCCCAACAAGGGGAAGGGGAAGGCCACGTGGAAGAGCAGCGAAGGGGTTTCCGCCGGGATCGTGATGATCAATTACGAACAGTGCATCGGCTGCGGAAAGTGCGTGCCGGCCTGTCCCTATCGGGCAAGGGCGCTGGACTCGGGAAAATTCCACTCGGAAAACGCGCCGGCGGTCCCGGAATACGAGAAGCGGCCCTCGGACGAGTACGGAAGGAAATGGGAGCGCAAGCCCCCCCATCTGCCCGTCGGGACCGCGCGGAAGTGCCACTTCTGTCTCCACAGGGTGAAGAACGGGATGCTCACGATGTGCACGACGACCTGCACCTGCCGGGCGAACTATTTCGGGGACGAGAGCGACCCCGAGAGCCTGATCGCGAAGGTCAAGAAGGCGAACAAGGTGGTGGAGATCACGAAGGTCACGGACCAGGACCCGCAGACCGGCAAGGTTGCCTTCGGGAAATCGGCGACCAGGCCCAGGGTCTACTACATCCCTCAGGAGGCGTGAACCGATGGACGATAAGAAGAAGCCCTGCACCCCGTGTCTCGAACCGGGAGAAGCGCGGGAAAACGGAGTCTCCCGGCGGACGTTTCTGAAAAGCTCCGGGGCGGTCCTGGGGGGCGCTCTCCTTTCCTCCCAGGTGGAATGGGCGATGGACCTTGTACGAAAGGCGGAGGCGGGGACCCTGTCCGCCGAGGAATCGTACGAGCTCGCCAAGGCCGAAAATATCCTTTACTCCGTATGCCTCCAGTGCAACACCGGCTGCGGGATCAAGGTGAAGCTTTACAAGGGGATCGCGGTGAAGATCGACGGGAGCGCGTACAACCCGTTCAACCTCGTCCCGAGCTTGTCCATGAAGACCTCCGCGGCCGATGCGGCGAAGGTCGACGGCGCCATCTGCCCGAAGGGCCAGGCGGGCGTCCAGACGGCCTACGACCCGTACCGGATCACGAAGGTACTCAAGCGCGCCGGGAAGCGCGGGGACGGGAAATGGACGACGATCCCGTTCGACAAGGCCGTGGACGAGATCGTCAACGGAGGAAGGCTCTTCGCCGACGTCCCGGGGGAGGAAAACCGGAACGTGGCGGGCCTGAAGGAGATCTACGCCCTCCGGGATCCCGGGGTCGCCAAGGAGATGGGCGAGGACGCCAAGGCGATCGCCAAGGCCAAGGACAAGAAGCAGGCGGTGGAGGAGTTCAAGAAGAAGCACGCAGCGAACCTCCACTACCTGATCGACCCGGACCATCCCGATTTCGGTCCGAAGAACAACCAGCTCGTCTACATGTGGGGGAGGAAGAAGGGAGGTCGCGGCGACTTTTCGGCGCGCTTCTTCGGCGATCATTTCGGCACCGTGAATACCCACGGCCACACGACCGTCTGCCAGGGCTCGCTCTACTTCACCTGCAAGGCGATGAGCGAGCAGTACGAATACAACAAGTTCGGAAGCGGGAAGAAATTCTACTGGCAACCCGACACGGAGAACGCGGCATACATCCTCTTTGCAGGATCGAACCTGTTCGACGCCAACTACGGTCCGCCGAACCGGTCCGCCCGGATTACCCAGAACCTCGTGGACGGCAAGACGAAGATCACCGTCGTCGACCCCCGGTTCTCCAAGCTCGCGGCGAAGGCCAACCGCTATCTCCCCGTGAACCCCGGCGAGGACGCCGCGTTCTTCGGGGGGATCATCCAGTGGATCATAGGCAACAAGAAATACGACGCCGGGTATCTCTCCTGCGCGAACAAGGCGGCCGCCAAGGCCGCGGGCGAGACCACATGGTCGAACGCCCCGCTGCTGGTAAAGCTGGACAAGGACGGGAAGCCGGGAAAGTTCCTCCGCGCCCATGAGATCGGGCTGGCGCAGCCGGAGAAGCGGAAGGACAAGAGCGGCAAGGAGCACGATTTCGAGTACCTGGTGGCCATGAAGGACGGGAAGCCGGTCGCCGTGGATCCGAACGACGAAAAGAACGCCGTGACCGGGGACCTCCTGGTCGGCACGGAGCTTTCGGGGATCAAGGTCAAGAGCGCCCTCCAGGTCGTCGCGGACGCGGCGAACGCGAAGTCGATGGCGGAGTGGTCGCAGCTCTGCGGGATCGGGGTGAAGGAGATCGAGGAGACCGCGAAGGAGCTGACGAGCTTCGGCAAGAGGGCGGCGGTCGATGTCCACCGCGGGGTGGCCCAGCACACCAACGGCTTCTACAACGTGACCGGTGCGATGACGATCAACCTGCTTCTGGGCAACTTCGACTGGAAAGGGGGGATGATCGCCGCCTCCACGTACAACACCACGGGCGGCAAGGAGGGGCAGCCCTTCGACCTGGGGAAGCTCAACCCCGGAAAGACCTCGAAGTTCGGGATCAGCGTCATCCGGCACGACATCAAGTACGAGGACTCGACCCTCTTTTCCGGGTATCCCGCGAAACGGAACTGGTGGCCCATCTCCTCGGACGTTTACGAGGAGATCGTCCCCTCGATCGGAGACGCCTATCCGTATCCCGTCAAGGCGCTGTTTTCCTACATGGGGACGCCGGCATATTCGCTGCCCGCCGGTCACACCAACATCGAGATCCTCTCCGATGTGAACAAGGTGCCGCTCTATTTCTGCAGCGACATCCTGATCGGGACGACTTCGATGTACGCCGATTACATCTTCCCGGATCTTTCCTACCTGGAGCGATGGGAAATGCAGGGGTCCCACCCGAACATGCCGGTCAAGATCCAGCCGATCCGGCAGCCGGCGATCTCCCCGATCCCGGAAACCGTGAAGGTCTTCGGCGAGGAGATGCCCTGCTCCTACGAAGCGCTCCAACTCGCCCTGGCCGAAAAACTGGGGATGAAGGGGTACGGGAAGGACGGTTTCGGTCCCGGGCAGGACTTCACCCGGCCGGACGACTATTACATCCGGATGGTGGCCAACGTGGCCACGGACGGGACCCCCGTTCCGGACGCCGACGACGCGGAAGTGAAGCTCTTCATGGAATCGAGGAAGCACCTTCCCAGGATCGTGTTCGATCCCGCCCGGTGGGAGAAGATCGCCGGAGCGAGCTGGCGCAAGGTGGTCTACCTCCTGAACCGCGGGGGCCGTTTCCAGGAGTACAAGGACATCTACAAGGGGAACCATGTGTCGAACCAGTACAAGAGCCTGATCAACATGTACCAGGAAAAGACCGCGGGGACCAGGAACGCCTTTACCGGCAAATCGAACCCCGGCTACGCCACCTACGTCCCGGTCGCAAGCGCTCTTGGGAAATCGCCGAAGGCGGAAAGGCTCACGGATGGCTATCCCCTGCACCTCCTCACGCAAAGGGACGTCACGATGACCAAGTCCCGGACGGTTACGAACTACTGGCTTCTCGCGGTCTACCCGGAGAACCACCTCATCGTCAACCCGGTCGACGCGAAGAACCTGAACCTCAAGGACGGGGACACCGTGAGGGTGGTCTCGGCGACCAACAAGGAAGGGGTCTATGACCTGGGGAACGGAAAGAAGAAGGCGATGGCCGGAAAGGTGAAGCTGAGCGAGACGATCATGCCCGGAGCCGTGACGTTTACGCTCGGGCACGGCCACTGGGCCACCGGCGCGGCGGATGTTACGATCGACGGAAAGGTCGTGAAGGGGGACCCGAGGAGGGGGACCGGCGTCCACGCCAACGCCGCCATGTGGATCGACCCGCATCTGAAAAACACCTGCATGCTCGATCCGGTGGGAGGCAGCGTCTCGTTTTACGACACGAAGGTCAACCTGGTGAAGGTCTAGGTGGCTCGGTGACCGATCGCTGCAACCTTAGGGAGGTTGCGGGGTCCTTCGGAGACCTTGCGACGTTTCTTCCCCTCGCCGTCGGGCTGATCACCGTCAACGGGATGAACCCCACCTCCCTCTTTCTTTCGGCAGGGGTCATGTATATCGCGGCGGGCCTCTATTTCCGGCTGCCGATTCCGGTGCAGCCCTTGAAGGCGACCTCGGCGATCGCGATCGCCATCGGCGCGAGCCCCGGAACAATATCCATGGTGGCATTCTGGATGGGCTGCATCTTCTTCCTCGCGTCGCTTTTCGATCTCAACGGATGGTTCCGCAAGATCTTCACCCGTCCCATCGTCAGGGGGGTCCAACTCGGATTGGGCATCCTGTTGGTGAAGGGGGGGATGAAGGCGCTCCTCACGCAAACGCCCGGGGGATTGTCCATCGCCGGGATTTCGCCGATTCTTTTCGGGACCGTCATCGGGCTTGCCGTTGCGGCCATCATCTGTTTTTCGAGAAAAGACCGGGTCTATCCTTCCGCCCTGGCCGTGATGGCTTTCGGGCTCCTCCTCGGCGGATGGTCGAGCTCGTTTCAGCCCCTGTCCGCGATCCGCCTCGGCTGGATCCGGCCGGAATGGATGTTTCCCGCGCGGGGGGATCTGGATGCGGCCCTCTTCGTTCTTCTTCTGCCCCAGATCCCCCTGACCTTCGCGAATTCCATCGCGGCCACGACGGATACCGCACGCCAATATTACGGGCGGGATGCGTTCCGGGTGACCCATCGGAATCTTGCCGCCTCCCTGGGGATCGGAAATCTCTTGTCCAGCATGATCGGGGGGATGCCCGTGTGCCACGGCTCGGGCGGCGTGACCGCGCACTATCTTTTCGGGGCCCGGACGGGACGCGCGAACCTCTTCATCGGAGGGGTGTTTCTCCTTTCGGCGTTGTTCCTCGGGCAATCCATCTCGTCGCTGGCCGGCATGTTTCCCGTCTCCGTCCTTGGAGCGCTGCTGATCTATATCGGCGTCCGGCACGCCGCGCTGATCCGCGATGTTCTGGAGTGCGGCCACGAGTTCGTCGTCGCCGCGGGCATCGGTTTGCTGACCCTTTTTACCGGCAACCTGGCCATCGCATTCGTTGTGGGAATCTTGGCGAATCTTGCATTGCGCAAACTGTTGGGAATAAGCCTTTGGGACGTGCCGGAGGAGCACGGCTCCCGCGCACCGACGAACCCTTGATGGCTTTCAGGTCATTTCAACAGGTTTCCCTCTATGAAGTCCGCGATCCCTCGCGGTGCGTTTAAATCGAGCACGGGCACGTCCACCTCCAGAGGTCCATCGCTGGCGACGGCGATCAGGGCGGGATCCGGATTCTTCCCCCGGCAGATGAGCGGGTCGTTCCTGTCCTTCCGGTGAAGTTCGATCTTCGGGATGCCGCTGGATCGGAACCCCTCGACGAGCACGATGTCCAGGTCGGAAAAATAATCCCGGAGGAGGTCCTCCGCCGGGGGCGACCCGCCGTGTTTTTTCACCAGGGCCAGCTTCTCGGCGGAAGTGATGACCATCGTCTGCGCCCCGGCGGCGGTAAGCCGGTGGCTGTCCTTCCCCGGATGGTCGATGTCGAAGCGGTGCGCGTCGTGCTTGATCGCCCCGACCCGGTAGCCGCGGGCCGTAAGCTCCGGCAGGATCTTTTCGATCAGCGTCGTCTTGCCCGTTCCGGACCTGGCAATGAACGCGACGGCCTTAACGGTCATTTTTCTCCTCCCCAAGGAGATCATAGAGCATGGATCGTTCCCGGATTTCAAAATCGGATCCGCACCCGGTACCGGACCTTGACCTCCTCGCCGGGTCCCGCCTTCACGGGGAAGACCGCGGTGCCGGAATCCTCCTTTTCGAAGGCGTGGGTCGTCTCGAGGATCTTCCAGTCCCCGGGGATGGGCTCCACGACCCGGACCGTGATCCCCTCCTTCTTATGGTTCCGCAGGGAGATCTCGTAGGCCGCTTCGTACGTGTTGCCCGAGACCACGGTCCACGACGTCTGCTTCCGGTCGCCGACCACGTCGAATGCGTCCCCCAGCATCAACCGCACCTTTTCGTCCCTGGGGGTGTGATCGATGGCGTTCTCCCCGACGAACTGCAGGGCGTCCTCCCGGTCGCGCTTGTACACCCGGACGACCCCCTTCGGCAGGGGCATGCCGAGGCGCGTCGCCTTGTCGTTCCTGAAGAGAAGGAACACAGGCACTTTCCGGTTCCGGACGATGTCCCCCGTGTGACGGGACCGGTAGTAGGAATCGGCGCCGTGGAAGACGTATTCCTTCTTCACGGGCACCTCCTCCGCGGCGAGCAGCCCCACCTGCTTGGACTGGTTGTTCTTGACGTCCGTGGGACGCTCCAGGGAGTAGAGATGGTACTCGAACAGT
>JAMDCN010000006.1 GCA_023489025.1 Deltaproteobacteria bacterium
CATCGTGCAATTCCGCGGCATGGCCCAGCGCGGAAAGATCGCCGGGAGGCAGACCCATCCGTTCGCCGATCCGTAAGGCGAGGTCGCGCACCCGGCTCGCGTGCCCGGAGAGGAAGGGGAAACGCAACTCCAGCGCGCCCGAAAGGGAGGTCAGGATGGTGAGGGAGAAGTCGCGGACATTCTCCCGGAATTCCATCCCCTGGGAGAGGATCGCCGCGATCTCGGAGGAGATCGGAGCGAATGTCTTCAGGTCCTCGTGCGTGAACGGCCGATGGTCCTTCCGGTTCGTCAGGTGAAGCGCACCCAGGGTGTTCCCGTGCAGGGTCAGCGGGATCGAAAGGAAGGACTCGGTCTGATAGCCGTTCTTCTTGAACTGTGTTCCGAACGGGGAATCATCCTGCTTCGAGACGACCAGCGGCAACTGGTGGTCCACCACCCACGTTGTGATCGGGCCGACGCGAAATCCGCCGGAAGCGGTCAGGTATTCCTCGTGCCGGCTGAATCCGATCGCGGCGCGAAGCGTGAAGTCCCCCTCGGGGTCCTTCACGACGATGGAGCCGCGTCCGGCGCCGAGCCCCTGCATCCCGGTGAAGAGAAGGATTTCGAGGAACTTGTCCATGTCGACGACGGACCGGCTTGCGTCGTAGATCTTCCGGACGGGAAGATCCGTGAGGACGTTTTTCAAGGATCCGGGATCGGTCGTGTCGTGGAACGAGAGGGCCCGGCCGCCCCCCTGTGTTTTCGCGATGTGGAGCGCGCGGTCTGCTTTGCTCACGAGGTCGATCCGGTCGAACGAGTCGGCGGGGAAGGACGCCACGCCGACGCTGACCGAAAGGCGCTCGGTCCGAACCTCCTTGTCCCCCGGCAACAGATGCCTCTGGATTCTCTGGATGATGCGTTGAGACAAGGCTTGCGCGCCGTCCGTGTCGCCTTCAAGCAATATGATCGCGAACCCGTCCCCGCTGAGCCGCGCCACCGTATCGACCTCCCGGACGGAGCCGCTCAGGATCCCCGCGAACTCCTGCAGGGCGATGTCGCCGGCCGCCTCGAGGAACCGGTCGTTGTACGCCTTGAAGCCGTCCAGATCCAGCATCAGGAGACTGAAGGGCTCTCCGTTGCGCCGCGAGCGGAGGATCTCCTTTTCCAATTGATGGTCGAAGTAGCGTCGGTTATAAAGGTGGGTCAGGGGGTCGAGGAAAGAGTAGTATGGGAGGGCCTTCACCGACCCGCTCTGCTGCAGGTGATTCTCGGCCTGCATCCCGAGGACCCAGAGGAGTTTCACATGAACGGGGGTGAAAGGGTGCGATGACCGTTTTCCGAAGACGAGCGCTCCGACGATGTCCCGGTCTTTACGAAGAGGGAAGGCGATCAGCGACCGGCACGACCAGACGTCGCAGAAAGGATGGAAGGAGCTTTCCTTCTCACGATCCAGGATAACGGGCTTGCCGAAGTGGTTGGCAAGGGATGCCGGGGCGACGAAGAACGGCAGGCGCTCGGGAACGGGGGTCGTTTCCACATGGCGGCTTACCAGGAGTTCCCAATGATGGATACGATCGTCGGATCGCCGGAGGAAACCGCACGCCTCGACGCCCGCGATCTCGACGGCGATGTCGAACAGGGATTGGAAGATCGCTTCTGTTTCAAGGGATGCCCCGAAGACGTAGCTGCTTTTCAGGAGAGTGTTGACCGGACCCGATAATGTTCCGATCTCCTCGGGGGAAATTTCGAGCGGGAAATCGATGGTGCAGGGGGGGAGCTTGTTGTAGTCGAACGGCGTCATTCCGTTCCCCGACGATCGACGGATGGTATGCGTTTCCAGGATTCGACATCACTACAGCAAGTTTCAGGCCTGATTGTCAAGCAGGACGAACAGAAAAAACGTTGTTAAAATAAACAGATGGGCAAGAAAGAGGTGGAACGGTTTTTATACACGGGAAAATATTACACATTTGTGGTAACTAATTTCTTATGATAGGGTCGCCGATAAGTATAAGGATCGTCATCGCATCGATCTGCTTGATCTTTTTCCGTGGAAGAAATATCGTTGTGGTGTTTGCGGACTAATCGGGAAAAATACGATCAGGGACGGATCCATGACCTCGGACCGCGACATCCGAAAATGGAAAGGAATCATCCTGGCAGGAGGGGCGGGGACACGGCTTTACCCCGTCACCAAGGTGGTCAGCAAGCAGCTTCTCCCGATCTACGACAAGCCGATGATTTACTACCCGCTGTCGGTCCTGATGCTCTCCGGAATAAGGGATTTCCTGGTGATCTCCACTCCCGGCGACCTGCCGAGGTTTCAGGAGCTGCTGGGAGATGGCGCGCAATGGGGGATCCGGATCTCTTACGCGGCACAGCCGCGTCCGGAAGGACTGGCGCAGGCGTTCCTCATCGGGAAGGAATTCATCGGGAACGATCACACCTGCCTGATCCTGGGCGACAACATCTTCTACGGTCACGGATTCCAGCAGATTCTGCGCCGTGCGACGCAGCTCACGGACGGGGCGATGATCTTCGGTTACTGGGTCCGCGATCCCGAGCGATATGGCGTGGTGGAATTCGATTCCTCGGGAAACGTGCTGAGCATCGAGGAAAAGCCGAAGGCGCCGAAATCCAATTTCGCCGTTCCGGGGCTTTACTTCTTCGACCGGCAGGTGGTGGAGATCGCAGCCGGTTTGCGGCCTTCCGCCCGGGGGGAACTTGAGATCGCGGATGTCATCAATACCTATTTGTCGAAAGGGACCTTGAGGGTGGAGCTTCTCGGCCGCGGCTTCGCCTGGCTGGACACCGGGACGCACGATTCGCTGCTCGAGGCCGGCACGTTCGTGGAGACGATCGAGAAACGGCAAGGGCTCAAGGTGGCTTGCGTGGAGGAGGTGGCGTACCGGCTGGGGTACATCGACGCGAAGAAGCTCGAATCCCTCGCGGCGCCGATGAAGAACAACGGATACGGCCAATATCTGATCCGGTTGCTGAAAGAGAAAGTGCATCCCTGAGTGATATCGTCCGGTAAGGTTCCCCCCATGAAACAGGTGATCGTCGCCGCAGTATCGGGCGGGCCGGATTCGATGTTCCTGCTGCATGAGCTCGCGCGAAGGAAAGAGGTCCGGATCGTGGTCGGACACGTGAATCACGGAGCCCGGAGGGGCGAGTCGGATAAAGATCAGGAAATGGTTGAAGATATGGCTAAACATCTTCATTTGGGAAAGGTAATTTATAAACCAATTGCCCCTCGGAGAAGCCGGAAGGGGCCGGAAGCCGGGGAGAAGGGATGTTTCCCTCCGGGGTTCGAGAACCGTGCGAGAAACGTACGTCGCGCATTCTTCAAACGTCTTTCAAGGAAGTTCGGGGCCGCGAAAGTCGCCTTGGCCCATACCGCCGACGACCAGGTCGAGACGATCCTGATGCGCGTGTTCGAGGGGGCGGGGATCGGCGGATTGAAGGGGATCCCCCGGGGGGATGGCGGCGAGATCGTCCATCCGATTCTCTATGTATGGAAAGAGGATATCCTCGAATATCTAAAGAGACGGAAGATACCTTACCGGACCGATCGATCGAACGTTGACACACGTTTCGAACGAAATTGGGTACGACACGTCCTTCTCCCCGTATTGGTGGAACGGTACGGCAAATCGGTCAAGCTGCGGATTCACACCTTGGGGGAGCGGTTCCGGGAACTCGATGACTATCTCGAAGGCGAGTCGCAGCGATGGATCCGGAAAAACATCGGGGACACCGGCGGAGGGATCCGTTTCCGCAGAACATCGTATTCCGGGCTTCCCACCGTGCTGCGGGTGAAGATCCTGCAAAGAGCCTGCTTCGACCGCCTCGGACTCGCGCCGAACGAACGGCTGTTGGCGGCGATGGACCGGACCGTCCTCGAAGGCGGACCGTCCGCGCGACTGAACGTCGGCAAGGGATGGAAGCTGGTCCTCCGGTACGATGAGGCGACGTTCCTCCACGAACATGCCGCTGCGAAGGACGGGGGATTCGAACTGGTGTCCGAAGCGAAGAGGGGGATCGGTCCGGCGCGGGCGAAACGCCTCGCCGCGAAGGGCGACGCGGAGGTGTTCGACGCCGTATCCCTCCGAATGCCGCTCGATGTCCGCCCCTTGCGGGCCGGGGACCGGGTCCGCCCGTTCGGCATGGCGAAGGAGAAGAAGGTGAAGGAGATCCTGATCGACCGGAAAGTCCCGCGGGACGATCGTTGGGGACGTCCCGTGGTGTGCGACGCGGAAGGTGAGATCCTCTGGATCCCCGGAATCCTGCGCTCCGCCCACGCCCCCGTGACCTCGGCGACCCGGAGGGCCGTGATTCTGCGGATCCGTTCGCGGAAATAGACAAGATTCCACCCTGTGGTAAAATGATACGTTGATTCCCATCCATCAAGGAGACACGCGCGCTTGAACGATTTGCCGTACCGTTCCACCAA
>JAMDCN010000088.1 GCA_023489025.1 Deltaproteobacteria bacterium
CGAGCAGGTCCGCGTGACAGGGAAGAGCACCGACGACCTCCAGGCGGTCATACAGTTGCTGAAGGGGAAGGATCTCGGCGTGGAGCTGCAGTTCGTGAACATGCGGTCGTAGGTCCCGTCAGGCACCACTTCGTGATGAGCCGGGAAAAGGAGCAGGGAGGGCAGGGCCGTTGGGGAAACTTCCGAAAAACGTGGGGGAGATCGGGGAGTTCCCCCTGATCGACCGGATCAGGAACATCCTTCCCGTCTGCCGGAACAAGGATCTGCTGGTCGGCATCGGCGACGACGCCGCGGTGGTCCGGCTGGACGAACGGCGGGCCCTGCTGGTGACGTGCGACATCCAGGTGGAAGGCCGCCACTTCCGGCTCGATCGAACAACGCCCTACCGGGTGGGCCGCCGCGCCATGGCGGTGAATCTCAGCGACATCGCTTCCATGGGGGGAAAGCCGACGTACGCGCTGGTTTCGCTGGGACTCCCCGCGGATTTTTCCGTGGAAAGTTACGACCGGCTGTTCGAAGGGATGCGGGATGAATTGCTGCCTCACCGGGCAAGCATCATCGGGGGGAACCTGGCCCGGACAAAAGATTGCCTGATCGTGGACGTCACCCTGATGGGCGAGGCCGATCCTTCCCGCGTGCTCACCCGCGGCGGGGCGCGGGTCGGCGACCGCATCTTCGTGACCGGGCATCTGGGGGCCTCCGGCGCGGGTTTCCAGGCGCTGAAGGCGTTCGGGAAAAGAGTTCCCGGAAAATACAGGGAGATGGTGAATCGCCACGTTTTGCCGATCCCCCGGGTGGAACTGGGACGGCGGATCTCCCGGTCGGGCGTCGCCTCCGCCATGATCGACCTGAGCGATGGAGTGGCCGGCGACCTGCACCACGTGTGCGTTCGGAGCGGGGTCGGGGCGGAAATCCGCGAAGATCTGCTGCCGCTGCCGGAACGTATCGGGGAGATCGCGCGTAAATCCGGCAAGTCGGTCCTGGAGCTTGCCTTGCACAGCGGAGAGGATTACGAACTGCTCTTCACCGTTCCTCCCGGGGTATCGGCGAGGAAGATCCGGTCCCTCCCCGGCAGTTCGGGGGTCCCGGTCACGGAAATCGGGAGGATCGTGCCGCGGGAGGAAGGGTACCGCCTGGTGGACTCCCGCGGGAAGAAAAGACCGCTGACTCCGGCGGGCTGGGACCATTTCCGGAGGACGGAGGGATGAAGGAAGGGAAAGCGGTTGGTCAACCCGCGGTCGTGCGTCCCGTCGCTTTCCGCAGCGCCCGGGAGAGGTCGGCCTGCAGTTCCCCCCGGTCTTCGATTCCCACGGAGAGCCGGACCAGGGAGGGGGTCAGCCCGACCGCGGCCTGCTCCTCGAGGGGGATGTCCGCGTGGGTCATCGTCGAAGGATGCGTGATGAGCGATTCGACCCCGCCGAGGCTCTCCGCAAGAAGGATGGTTTTCAAGGCGCTCAGGAAGGCCGGGACCGCTTCCGGCCGCTTCAGCTCGAACGAGACGATCGAGCCGGCCCCCGAGGCCTGGGAGAAATGCAGCTCCCCCCGGGGGTGGTCCGGCAGGCCCGGGTAAAAAATTTTCCCGACGGCGGGGTGTCCCGACAGGAACCTTGCCAGTGTCCCGGCGTTCTCCTGGGCGCGCGTCACCCGTACGGCCAAGGTCTTGATCCCCCGCAGGAGGAGCCAGCAGTCGAACGGCGAGGGGATCGCCCCGATCGCCTTCTGGGCGAAGGCGATCTTTTCCCCGACCGCCGCGTCCGTCGTGACGACCGCTCCGCCGATCAGGTCGTTGTGCCCCCCCAGGAACTTGGTGGCGCTGTGGACGACCACGTCGATCCCAAAGGCCAGCGGCCGCTGGAGCAGGGGGGACATGAACGTGTTGTCCACGACGGTCAGGACCCCTTTCTCGCGGCCGATCCTCGCGGCCCCCTTCAGGTCGGCGATCTTCATCAGGGGATTCGTCGGCGTCTCGATGAACAGCGCCTTCGTCTTCCCGCGGATCTTTTTCCTCACGGCGGCCGGATTCCCCATGTCCACGTAATCGAAGGAGAGCCCGTAAGGGCGCAGGAGGGTCTCGAACAGGCGGTACGTCCCGCCGTAGAGATCGTCCGAACAGAGGACGTGGTCTCCCGTCCGGAAGAGGGTCATCAGGGCGGAGATCGCCGCCATCCCGGAGGAAAAGGCGACGGCGCGGGATCCACCTTCGAGATCCGCCAGGGCCTTCTCCACCGCCTGGCGCGTCGGGTTCTCTCCCCGCGAGTAGTCGAATCCCCGATTCTTCCCGAAGCGCTCGTACCGGTAGATGGCGGACGTATAGATCGGGACGCTGACGGCGCCGTACGCCTTGTCCGCACCCACCCCCGCCTGCGCGGCGATCGTTTCGACCTTGCGATTCTTTTTCAAGAGGCCCCCCGTAGACCTTTGTGTCCGTCCGTAAATAATTATCTGCTCTATAGATAGAGTAGCGTATATCTTCTTCGGAAGGTGTCAAGGAGGAAATGAATACCCGGCATATTATCCCTATTTCTATCGGCATAATCGTGAATGCTTGTTGCGTTTTATATATTTGAAAATAAACGAATTATTTGCTTAATGACGATGGAGTCCATCCGCCGGATAGCGGCGGGGGCGAAAAAAGGATTGACGCGCGCTTCATAAACTGTATAGTACTACTAATTCAATGGGATTTATGGTGATTCGATATTGGAGACTCCGAAAAGAAGCATCGCGAAGACGATCAGCTGGCGCGTCGTGGCGACCATCATCACGGGGGGCGTAACGTACTTCCTGACCGACCGTCTCGACTTCGCCGTGACCGTGGGCCTCGCGGACACCGGCGTGAAATTTTTCACCTACTATGCCCACGAAAGGATCTGGACCCGGATCTCGTACGGCAAGGTCCGCCCGCTGGAGTACGAGATCTGACATGCGCATGAGAGAGGGAACCCGATGGCGGTAACGATGGAACAGGCAAGACAATGGAGGGCCCGATTCGATGAGGAGAGTCCCGAGGCGGTTATTCGATGGGCCTTGTCCGAATTCCACCCGGGCATCGCGCTTGCCTCGAGTTTCAGCATGGAGGATATCGTCCTCATCGCCATGATGGCGGACGTCCGTTCCGACGCCCGTATCTTCGCCCTGGACACCGGCCGGCTCCACGAGGAGACGTACGAGACGGCCGAGGCGGTGCGCCGCATGCTGGGCGTCCGGGTCGAATGGCGCTTCCCTTCGATGGCGGCGGTCGAGGAACTGGAGAGAAGCAAGGGGCTGTTCTCCTTCCGGGAGAGCCTGGAAAACCGCCACGAGTGCTGCCGGATCCGGAAAGTGGAACCTCTGTCCCGCGCCCTTTCCGGGTTGCGCGCGTGGGTCACGGGGCAGCGCAGGGAGCAGGCCGTCACGCGGAGGACCCTGCCCGTCGTGGAGATCGACGAGGGTCACGGAAAGATCCTCAAGCTGAACCCCCTCGCCGGCTGGACGGAACAAGAGGTGAAGGAGTACGTCCGGAAACGGGGGCTCCCCGTCAACAGGCTCCACGACATGGGGTACCCCTCGATCGGCTGCGCCCCGTGCACGCGCCCCATCGCGCCCGGCGAGGATCCGCGGGCGGGCCGGTGGTGGTGGGAGCGGCCGGAGCAGAAGGAGTGCGGGCTCCACGCAAGGAACGCCGGCGAATACGACCGTCGCGACAAAGGTGAAGGAGAAGAGTGACCGTGGATCATCTCGACGCGCTGGAGAACGAAAGCATCTACATCTTCCGGGAGGCGCACCGGAAGTTCAAGGACCTCGCCATGCTGTGGTCGATCGGCAAGGATTCGACCACGCTCCTGTGGCTGGCGCGCAAGGCGTTTTTCGGCAAGGTTCCCTTTCCCCTCGTTCACATCGACACAAGTTTCAAACATCCGACGATGATCGAGTATCGGGACCGGGTGGCGAAGGAGTGGGCGGTGGATCTCATCGTCAGCCGGAACGAGGAAGCTCTCTGCGCGGGAATGGAGCCCGGAAAGGGGCGTTTCGTGTGCTGCAACGCCCTCAAGACGCAAGGACTGCAGCAGGTGCTCGACCGGCACGGGTTCAAAGGGGTCTTCCTCGGGATCCGGCGGGACGAGGAGGGATCCCGGGCCAAGGAGCGGATCTTTTCTCCCCGCGACAAGAACTTCGAGTGGAACTACAAGGATCAGCCGCCGGAGCTTTGGGACCAGTTCAACACCTCCTTCGGCCCCGACACCCATGTGAGGATCCACCCGCTCCTCTCGTGGACGGAGCTGGACATCTGGGAATACATCCGCAGGGAGGATATTCCCGTTTGCCCCCTGTACCTGTCCAGGGACGGGAAACGGTTCCGGTCGCTGGGGTGCGTTCCGTGCAACTTCCCGATCGCTTCCGGCGCCTCCACGGTGGACGAGATCATCG
>JAMDCN010000030.1 GCA_023489025.1 Deltaproteobacteria bacterium
ACCGGATGAGCGGGACGACGAAAACCGAATACGTGATGGACAACACTCCACTTTCCCCGGCGGAACCGTTCGACCGGTACCACTATCCTCTCCGTGCCCCTTCGAGCATCACATACACCTCCTTGACCACGACAGACTCCCTGATCTTCGCGGACACCGACAACGATAGGATCATGCGGTTATCCTTTGCGGACTTGAACATTTACTATCTGGTTGCCGATGCCGGAGGGGCACCGTTTTCCGAAGGGGTCGACCCACTGGCGATGGCGCCTTCAAAGCCGAGGGTGGTCGATTACAACCCGATCACGGGGAAGATCTTCTTCGTTGAGGCAGGAGCCAATAAAAGTCGTGTACTCCATATCGACGCGCTCGGGAAGGTCCGGCTATTCGCCGGCACCGGCGTTCTTGGTTTCTCCGGGGACACCGGCCCCGCGACGGCCGCCGGCTTGAACGACCCGCGGGCGATCGCGGTCGACTCCCGCGGCAACGCCTACATCGCCGACTACGGCAACCACGCCGTCCGCATGGTCGTCGGCGGCGCCTTGCCTTAGTGGCTGGAGCGCGATCCGGCGCGTAGCGGGTAGCGGGGCCACTCTTCCTCGGGGAGCAAAGAAGCACACAGTGTGGGTTTGATTCGAGGAGAGAAAACGAATGATCCTCTCATATTGTTTTGCGGTCAACTTGTAGACATACTGTCCGGAAGGGAAACATGTCGAGATCCAAGCGCCGCAATAACGGTAGTAGGCACGGGAAGTAAGGAGCTATTGTTGGAAAGAGCAACAAAGCATTTGGGTTTTACTGTTCTGGAATGCGCAGATGTGCTCCGCATGACTGTGAACGGGCATTTGGATCCCAAACGCCGGTCTCAGATGGGGCAGTTCATGACGCCCGCACCTGTCGCCAAGTTTATGGCCTCTCTTTTCGCAGATGCTCCCGATTTGGAACTCAGGCTACTGGACCCAGGGGCAGCCGTTGGATCGCTCACGGCCGCATTCGTAGATAATTTATTCTACCGAGCTCGTCGCCCGCGCCGTATAAAGGTCGCAGCATACGAGGTGGAACCGATATTATCCAATCGGCTATCGACTATCTTCGATGAATGCCGGGCAGCGGGGATAACCTGCGGAATAGAGTTCTCAGGAGAGATTTATAAAGAGGACTTCATCCGTACCGGCTGTGCAATCCTGCGCGATGAACTTCTTCCCGAACCGAATCGACTTCGTCGCTTTACACATGTCATCGTTAATCCGCCCTACAAGAAGATCAGGAGCGAATCGGAATATAGGAAAGACCTCAGAAGTGTCGGCATAGAAACAACCAATCTATACACCGCATTTTTGGCAATTTCCATCAAGCTGCTCTCTGAGCATGGTGAACTTGTGGCGATTGTCCCGAGAAGCTTTTGCAATGGTCTTTATTTCAGGCCGTTCAGAAATCTGCTGCTCGGAAGCATGGCCATAAAGCACATCCACGTTTTTCATTCTCGAAAGCAGGCCTTCAAAGACGACGACGTTCTCCAGGAAAACATCATCTTCCATGCGGTAAAGGGGGCTATCCCGAAACGAGTAGCTATCACGGCAAGCAATGGCCCCGATTTCGATGACATGACTATCCGGGAAGTGGACTACTGCCAAGTCGTGAAGGCCGATGATCCGGAACATTTCATCCATATCGCGGCTATCGAGTCCGACCAGGAAGTTATGGACCGCATGGCTCGTTTCACTCACACGCTGGAAGACATAGGGATAGGAGTCTCCACAGGGCCCGTTGTGGACTTCAGGCTAAGGAACTTTCTCGTGGACAGGCCAGAAAAGGGAACGGTGCCGCTCATTTACACTGCCCACTTCGACGGCAATATCGTGAGGTGGCCAAGAGAGGATTGCCGAAAGCCGAATGCGATACGGCTTTCCGACTCCGTCCGGAAGTGGCTCATGCCGAATGGTTGCTACGTCGTCACGAAACGTTTCTCCGCGAAGGAAGAGCGTCGGCGGATCGTAGCCGCTATCCATGACGAGACAAAAGTTCCAGGCGATTTGGTAGGGTTCGAGAATCATCTGAACGTTTTTCACGCGCATGGCAAAGGATTACCTTCGTTCCTGGCGTGGGGATTGGCGATCTATCTCAATACCACGCTGGTGGACCGGTACTTCCGGATATTCAGCGGACACACTCAGGTGAATGCGACGGATCTCAGGAAGATCCCTTATCCATCCGTAGCCGTACTTGAGGTTCTAGGCCGGAGAATCGGTCTTCAATTCCCTGATCAAACAGAGGTTGATCGGATATTCGAGGAGGCGATTGTCCTCGGTGGAAGAGGAAAGCTTTCCGCAAGAAAGTGTTTGGAAGGGTCTTCAAGAATCCAGACGTAGCTGCCCGGAGCGATGTTCTTGTACTTTCCCTGCCTGGCTGCGGTGTCTCTCCAGGTCCGATACACAGTCGTAAAACCAATCCCCATCTTTCCATGCGCATTGGCAAACTTCCAGAGGTTGGATATTTTCTGCTCGTCCACTTCTCCATCACTCGTAACCGCTTCTATGACCCAAAGATTATTTGTATCGCGATTCCAGAGCAGGACATCTGGCATGGCGTCCGACAGCGAAATCGTAATTCCTGCGTCTTTAAGTCGTACACAGTCTTCCTTGGTTATCCGATCACCATCTCCGTCATCGACATAGAGAATCGCGTAGCCGGGAAGGAATCGAGGAACGTAATGCGAGCATGCAGATTCAATGAGATCGCTATGCTTTGTGTCAAGGAACTGCCGTGATTCGTCGGCGATCCGCGCCTGCAGCTCGGCTCTTTCTCGCACCATATCTTCCCGAACCCACGCTTTAAGCATTCCCGGCCACTCCTTCTCATCCGCTTGGAGAATGCGTTTGAAGGCGTTTTCCAACCTGTAGGCGCAGTTCGGGGACTTTGCGACGATATGTCCAGGGTAAAACGTCATGGAAACGGGGTCCAGGTAAATCGCCTCGATCGCGCCCAACTCACGAAGCGGCTTGATCCAATAGTCTCGCCCTTCCCGATCAAGTTTTATGGAACCTTTCCGTTGCAATATTCCAACGTGTGCACCCACGTGGGCGGTCGTCGCGCCATGGCAAAACTTTGCTTCCTCAGGGGCATTGGAGAACCAGCTATCGTTCTTGTCATCGAGCAAGGCAAACACTGAATCGACAATGTCCGGTGTCGCCCGGTCAATTGCCTTCAGGACAGCCTCAATTCTGCCTTTGGTCACGCCCTGGAATGTCTCCGGAACTGCTTGTTTTCCCGCTCCGGCAGATTGAAGCAGGAGTAACCGGACTCTGTCTTGAAGAGCATTTTTTTTCCGCGCCACGTTCTTCCTTTCGAGTTCGACAATTTAAAACGTATTGACTACCTTGAATGCCCGAGCAATATCTGCCGATTGGATAGTGGTAAGCCTTTTTCGCAGAAAAATGAAGTGAAATCCATTTGCCGGCCAGTGGGTCCCGCTAACCGCGGTTGTACACATGCACCTCTCAGTGGCTTTTTCCTGCCGTACCATACGCCGAAAAAACCCTCTGTGGCTTGTGGGGGGTGTCGCAGGACGGGACGCCCTGCCCTGAGCTCGCGAGGGGTATATTGCTTGGAAAGTTGAGGTCTCGGAGACCTCAACTTTTTCCCGAGAGACCCTCAGAATGTTCCCGTTCGGTCGTTACTCGTCTCCTCCCTCTGGCCAGGAGTTGGCCCAGAGATTGCGTATATGCCGGCTATGATCGAGAGATTGTTCGCCTCTGTCACGATGTACGCCACTCTCGCGGTGTTCTTCGATTTCCCGGGGGATGCCTTGCATGCTCGGTTGATCGCACGCACCATCGGACGGGACGTGAAGTGCGTTCTCCGTCAGCTTCAAACATTGGAGGCGTGCAGGATCATTATCTGCCCGACCGGCGGGCGGCGGAGACAGTACCGCCTGTCCGACAAGTATCCGTTGCACCGGGAGTTTGAGGCCCTGTTTGCAAAAACGCGTGATTGTCGGTATTACCCCCGGCAGGATGGGCCTCGAGGGGATGTCGACTTACTGTACGAGGATGGGGAACTGGACGGCACCACGATTGACAGCCACCGCCGGAATAGAGGGGGAAAGAGGTACCCGGTTGTCGGTCCCGCTTAAGGGGCCAGGTGGGCGGCCTTCGCGCGGGCGCGGAGGATGGAGACGACCGCGTAGGTAATCAGGACGGCCGAGACGACCTGCGACTCGGAGAAGGGGCCGAGGAAGCCGCGGGGGTCGTCGCGGAAGATCTCGAAGAACGACCGCGCCGCGCCGTACAGGATCAGCATCGTCCAGAAGAGCATACCCGG
>JAMDCN010000060.1 GCA_023489025.1 Deltaproteobacteria bacterium
CACGCCGCCAAGACGCAACAGGAGCCGCGAGAGCACGGCGTCCATCTCCCGGTAGTTTTCCCCGATGACGACGATTCCCATCCGTTTCCCGTCGTGCTCGACCGGGACGGAGACCTCCAGCACCCGCTTCCCTTTGTACCTGCCTTCCTTCCGCATGTAGGCAGCCGTCTCCGTCGGCGAGAACCCCACCAATGCTTTCCCGACGAACGAGGAATCGGTGTGCTGCGTGATCAAGCCGTTGTCGTCCGCCACCGCCGCGTAGGAAATCCCGGGGTTTTCGAGAACCACGTCGTTCAGGTATTCCCGGATCGACGCGGCGTCCTTCCAAAGGAGGTGGTTTTCGAGAGGAACCGCCATCTTTTTCAGCCGTTCCTTTCCCCGCTCAGATCGGAAGAGCTCGAGCGTGCTCTTCACGAAGACGTACGGG
This sequence comes from Deltaproteobacteria bacterium, assembly GCA_023489025.1. The sequence continues at coordinate 428 of JAMDCN010000060.1, forward strand.
GAGACCGAGAAGACCGCGGTCACCACGATCACGAACGCCGAAAACGACAGCATGAGACGAACGGCCAGGCTGTTCCACGATCTCTTCCATTCCGCCATGATTCGATCCCCTCCCGTTTCGTTCCGATGTTTCCCGCGCTCGCCGTACTAATACAACAGGTACATCCCCCGCTCGGTGAGGCCGACCGCCCACGGCTTCTCCCCCGTGATCCGCTCCCGCAGCACCTCGGGGACCGGCCGGATCTCCCGGGCCGACAGGGCCACGGACCCGAGGACCTCGCGGCATGCGACCTCGCGCGGCGAACCGAGCCGGCCGAGCCGGACAAGGTATCCCCCCTCCTCCCCCGCGACCTCCTCCACGCGCACGACGTCCCGGCAGTCGTAGCCGCGGAGCGCCGCCCCGTCGTCGACGACGAGGAGATCGACGGACCCGGTCGTCACGGGTTCAGGCACGCCGACGGCGACAGCAGGCCGACGAACTGCCCACCGAACGCCACCGTCCCCTCGAACAGTCGGGCGAGGGACGGATCGACCGAATCGAGCACCGGACGGACGGAGGAGGCCGGAAGATCCGCCACGTCCCGGACCGCGTCGACCAGGAACCCCGCTTCCTTCCCTCCGTGCTGGATGACGATGATGAACTTCTCCTCCGTCGCCACGGCCGGAGCTGTCTCCTTCCCGGGGGCAAGGATCCGCCGGAGGTCGAGGACGCACAGCACCTCGCCCTGGCAATTCATGAGTCCGAGAACCTCGGGCGCAACCCCGCTGACGCGGGCGATCCGGGTCGGCCGCAGCACCTTGAGGACGTGCGCAAGGTCGACGGCGAATCCCTCCGCTCCGAGGGAAAACACGAGCAGGGAGCGCGCCGGGCCGGTCTCCTCCAGCGCATTCTCCCGCCCGGACGTCGCTGCTTCGATCGAAGCCTCAAGGAGCAACTCCTCCCGGGCCCCGTCCAGCCGCGAATTCCCGCTCGTGGACACCATGCCGATCACCTCGAAAACCGTATTGACCTCACCGGTCCTTATGTTTATCGGACGTTTCCCCTTGAATCTTCAGTGCCTGGGAAATAATTCCCCGCCTCGTAAGCCATTGGGCCGGCCGGACCGGAATGGCGATACCGGACTAGACTGAAGACTTGGGGGGGCGTCTTACACTAAGATCAGAGGGGATCGATTTCATGTGGCAAGTGCCGGAAGGCGGAAGGCTCCCGCCGGCAACCGGGCGCACACCGATGGTGGAGGTAATTCGTGATCGAGTCGTTGCTGGAAAAGCATCCGGCAGGAGGGAAGACCATGGTTTTCAAGAAAATAAAGGCTTCCATACGATATAAGAGACTCAATGCAAAAATCCTGAGCGAAGTAGGACGCGCCCTGGAACTGAACCGGGAGAGCGACGGAACGATACGACTTCCCGCGCCATACGGGAGGAATCTCCCCGAGAGGGCAATAGAGATATTCTTCGCCCGATTGTATTACAAACCGGGCCTGAAGGTGTTGGATGTCGGCTGCTCCAATGCCATGGAGAGCCATCTCCAGATGGTCCGCAACCTCGAGCCGCCCCGGAATATCGTCGGAATCGATATTTCCGTCCCCTCGGAAAGGACGCGCCGATGTTACGACCGGTTCCTCCACGAAAACATCGTTTCGAGCCGGATCGATGGGGGATCATTCGATCTCATCTGGTGTATCTCCGCCCTGGAACATTTCGGCATGGACAATTCCTCATATACCGACCAGTTTATCCTGTCTGAAGACATGGACGTGCAGGCCGTAAAGGAGATGGTTCGGATGCTCGCCCGGGGAGGGCGGCTCCTGGTCACCGTCCCCTATGGGAAATACGAGAACCATACTTGGCTCCGGAACTACGACGGCGATCACCTGCGAAACTTGCTGTCCCCTATGGAGTGCCATGCGGATATTCAGACATCTTATTATCGCCATACCCATGGAACCGGCTGGCGCGTCGCAACCGTGGAAGAACTGGAGCACATCGGTTACTACGACCAGTCAAACAGCGGCGCTGCGGGGTTGGCCGTAATCACGGCAACCAAACGATAGGGTACCGGAGAAATCCCGTGCGGATGGTTTTCGACGCGTCGGTGCTGGAGATGCCGTTCACCGGGATCGCGAAAACGTCGCTGCTCCTTTACCGGGAGTGTCTCGCCCAACTGCCGGGGTTGACCGTTACGGGAGTGCACCGGAAGGCCGTCGCCGGAGAAGTGCCCGCCGGAGTTGCGTTGGCCCGGGGGGGCAGACTCTTCTCCGCGGCCCTTTGGCGAAGCCATTACCTGCCGCGGCAGGTGAAGCGGCAGAGGGCCGCCGTGGTGCACTTCCCCTGGAGCGGCGGCGTACCGCCCGGCTTGAGCGACTGCTGCGTCGTCACGACCATCCACGACGTCCTACCCCTTGAGATCCCTGGCGGCTTCAAGAACATCCGTGATGAGCAGAGGTACCGGCATGATCGTCAACGGGATATCGACCGCTCTCATATTCTCTTCACCGACTCCGAATACTCGAAGCGGCAGCTGCAAGGCAATTTTTCGTTCCGGAGCGAGCCGATCGTGAACTATTTCGGCCCGACACTCGAAAGCAACGGGAAGGATCATCCGGTCACGGATGCCGCCGAATCCTCCTATCTCCTCTATCTCGGTGGTTACGACCGGCGCAAGGGGATCGTGGAACTCCTGCAGGTTTTTCTGGAACTGCGCCGGCAGGAGAAGCTCCGTTGTCGCCTGCTGCTGGCGGGGAAGTCCCACTACTTTTCAGAGGAACTGCGGAGATTGATCGTTGCCGGGAAAGAGAACGGATATGTCCGGGAACTCGGGTATCTCCCCGACGGCGAATTGGTCGCACTGCTGCGGAACGCCCTCGCCCTCGTCTACCCTTCGCGGTACGAGGGGTTCGGCCTGCCGCCGCTGGAGGCGATGCACGCCGGCTGTCCGGTCATCACGACCTCTCGCACCTCCATCCCGGAGGTCTGCGGCGACGCCGCGCTGTACATCGACCCCCGCGCCAGCGCGGAATTCGGCGAGGCCCTCGTGGCGGTGGAGAACGACGCGGCCCTCCGGGCCAGGCTGCGCGAGGCGGGATTCCGTCAGGCGCGGAAGTTTACGTGGGAAAAGGCGGCGACGACATTCCTTGGCGAGATCCGCCGGTTCAGGACCCGAATGGAGGAGCAATGATCCTTGCCTGCGAGCCGATCTGCATCGGGTTCGAGCACTCCATGGTCAACGCGGCCATGCTGGCGGTATTCAAGGATGCATACCCGGCCGAGGAACTGATCTTCACCGCCGAGGAAGAGCATCTCCGCCTGGTCGCACAGGACCCCGGTATCGCAAACCGGGAAGGGTTGACATTCCAGGCCCTCCCCTTGCCGTTGCGCAAGGCGTCCAGCGCGGAGCGCTTCGATACAGGCCTTCGAATGGTCCGGTCGTTGTTCTCCTCCGCGGAGCGCGGGAAGGCATCGTTGGTGGTTTTTACCTGCATCGACGGAGAGATGATGCACGCCATCAAGATGCTGCTGGGCGAATCGCCGGGCCTCCGATGCGTCGTGGTGCTGCACGGGATCCTGTCCTCTGTCGGAAAGAGCCCCTCGCTGCTGCCATGGAAGAACCGTCACCTGTTCCGTAACTGGCTGTTGCGTGACAATTCGGAGCGGCTTGCGTATATCGTGCTGGGGGAATCGATCGAGCGGGAGCTCGCGGCGCGCTTCCCGGCACTCCGGCCCCACCTGATGAGCATCGATCTCCCATACCGTTTCGCCGCGCCGGAGGAATACGTCCCCTTCCAG
>JAMDCN010000137.1 GCA_023489025.1 Deltaproteobacteria bacterium
ATACCACCAGAGCCCCTCGTCCTTCCCGACGAACCGCGCCTTTTCCAGTAGAGAGACCGGGGTGGGCGGCAGATCTCCGAGTTCGTGATGGGGGTGGAACCTCGTTACGTGCCACGGCGTGCCGGGACCCAGGGTATTTTTGATCCAGGATGCGATGGCTCGAAGTTCCGCCTCGTCATCGTTGAACCCCGGCGTGATGTTGGTGACGATCTCCACATGCATCCCGCACTCTTTCGCTTTTCTGGCCGTATCGAGGATTCCACGAAACGTCCTGATGTGGCCGATCCGTTCGTATGTGTTCTCGGAAAACCCTTTGATGTCGACCCGGTACACATCGAGAAACGGTGCGATCATGACAAGGGCTTCTTCCGTCATGAAGCCGTTTGTGACGTAATTCGTGCAGAGTCCGCAGGCCTTTGCGAGCCGTGCGCTATCGAAGGTATATTCGAACCAAAGCGTCGGCTCGTTGAATGTCCACGAGATGCCGAGGCATCCCTCGCCCATGGCTTTGGAAACCGCATCCTTCGGGGAGACGTACTCCGTTCCCGCAGGCCCTCCCGTCCAGTGCGCAATCTCCCAATTCTGGCAGCCGGGGCATCGGAAATTGCATCCTACGCTCCCCAGGGAAAGCCACCTCGAACCGGGATGGAAGTGGAACACGGGCTTCTTCTCGATGGGGTTGATGGAGCAGGAGGATACCTCTCCATAGATCTCGCTGTAGAGCCTTCCCCCTTCGTTCACCCTCGTGCGGCACCAGCCCGATTTGCCCGCCGGGATGACGCACCTCCTCTGGCAGGTGCCGCACTCGACGATTCCCCCCTCCTGCCTGGCATACAGATAAGACTCTTTCTTCATTCCTCCGCACCGTACCTGCCACGAAGAGAAACGTAGAGCACCTCACAGATCACCGTTCTCTCGATTTTCCCTCTGACTTTCTTGATCAGGGTTAGCTTTTGAACCCCCCGATCCATCAGGGGTGTGATAAGCCTCCCCCCAGCCTTCAGCTGCTTCACCAAAAAGGGAGGGACTTCGAGGCACGCTGCGGTAATGCAGATCCTGTCGAAGGGAGCTTTCTCCGGAACTCCCATCCCCCCGTCTCCCTGCACAAGGACGATGTCGCGATATCCTGCGCGCTCAAGATTCGTCCTGGCGAACTCGAAGGTTTCCGGGTCAATCTCTACAGATACGACCATGCCGCTGTCACCGACGATTTCCCGTGCCAGCGCGGCACCATAACCGGAACCGAGGCTGATTTCGAGAAATATCTGGCCTTCGCCCAAGCCAAGGGGTTCATAAAAAAGCGGGTAGCTGTGCGGACAGGAGATCGTCGCCTTCTTTCCGGGAAGAGGCAACGGCACTTCCGAATAGGCATAGTCCCGGTATGGGGGCGGTATGAAATCCTCACGGCGCACCTTCAGCATCGCGCTCTTGATTCGCTCCGATCTCAGGTAGCCATGCCGTACGAGCCCCCCGACCTTCCTCTCCCTTTCCCTCCGGAATTCTTCCGCGGTTTTTTCAGGCTCTTTGGGCGGCGGCACAATCCAGCCATGCATGTGATATAGCATGACTTAGTACCGCGCTATCTGGGAGAAGAGATGTACGACCCGCTCGAGATGGCTGATAAGACCCGGGAAGTCGTCTGCCAAGGCAACCGCCGGAAGTATTATCGCTTCCGACCGGCGAGGTTCTATGGCGGGATCGCGACCGCGGACTGCGTGGGCTGCTGCCTCCGGTGCGTCTACTGCTGGTCCTGGGAAGAGGTAACGAATCCTGAGCGATCCGGGGATTGGCACTCTCCTGAACAGGCAGCAAGAATCCTGGCAGGAATCGCCCAACGGAAGCGATACCGGAAACTGCGGATCAGCGGCAACGAGCCGACGATCGGGCGTGAGCACTTGATCGAGGTTCTCGCTCGCGTTCCCAAGGATCTCCTCTTTATCCTCGAAACAAACGGGGTCCTTCTGGGTGCCAACCCGGACTATGCAGGGGAGCTCTCCAGGTTTCCCAATCTTCACGTCCGCGTGAGCCTCAAAGGGACGTGCGAGGAGGAGTTCTCCCGACTGACCGGAGCGATTCCCGAGGGCTTCCAGTGGCAGCTCAAAGCTTTGGAGAACCTGCTTCGCCAGAAAGTGAGTGTCCACCCCGCGTGCATGACCAGCTTCAGTCCTCCCGGGAACATATCCGTCTTGAAGAAGCGGCTGCGTTCCATTCATCCCGCGTTTGCGGAATTCGAGGTGGAAGAGTTGATTCTTTACCCTGCCGTTGCGGAGAGGATCCGGAAGCTGAACCTTCCGTAGCGCACGGCCCACCTGCCCGACCGGGACCCTCTCCAATCTTGCTTCCTTGTTGCGAAACGTCACGCCGATAGAAAGGAGATGTCGGGCGGTCCGATGACGCCTGCCGCCGTCATCCTCTCCTTTAAATCGGCAGACATGATTAGTGTACGAGCCTTCAGGACCTCGGATACCACCAGGGGGGAGAAAAATAGTTGGGCACCTTGCCTGTAAATATCCACCTATCCGATCCGCAAAACAGCTCCGATATCGGGCCTATCAAACCTTTCCGCTTTATTGGCTATACAATCGCCATAGGTGGGATCGAACCGACGGGTCATCCTGAATGACTCAATAAGGGATTGACGATCAGCGCGCAGGTCCGATACTTTCCCACCACTTGTTTTTCAGCAGATCCACCGCGAGCTTCTGATAATGATCCTGTATCGCGAGAACCATCGCCTCGTTCATCTTATCCCTTCCGTAGGGACCACCGGGCCACTTGTCCAGGTATCCTTTTCCCGTAATCGTATTCACGTAATACGTTCGCCCGTCACGACCCGCTATGGTCCACTTGCACATGACGAAGGTTTCCGCATGGGAGAATGCAAAGCCACGATAGTTCGTCTCCAGGATTTCCGGCGAAACGATCACATCCGCCTCTTTCCATGTCGTCGCGGTGTTGTCGTTTTCGATCACGGCCGTTTCCCGAAACACCGTCTTCATGGTCCTGACCGCTCCGGTGGTCATCGCCCCACCGATGGCGATCCCGTGGGGGGCTCCGACCAAGTTTCCGACAAAGACTCGCCGCTGGAAGGAAGGGCTAAGGTATAGGCCGGCGCGCAAAGGTATTTTCTCGATCGGCCCTTTGGGCACCTCGATCTTATAGGACGGCGACACGATGACCGGACCGGTGGCGCAACTCGCAAGGGCGAAGACACAGCCGAAAAGGATGAAAATACCGTGGAAATATCCTTTCCTCCGTTTATTTTCCATGCGATTCTCCCGTCCCTCCCGGGATATCGAACTCCAGGGCGGATGTATCCCCCGATGGGATAACGGTTAGAGATACCCTTACCCTGTTATTGGCCTTCAAGAGGTCTACGTTGTTGTCGTAGAAATAGACAAACCCCCCATGGGTCTCCCCCTGGAAAACGGTGCGTTCCTGCAAGGCCTTGATGCCGATGTTATCCATGATCGCTTCGAGTTCGTTGGCCGAAACCATGTTCGAAAATCCAATCGGTAACCACACCGGGAAAAGCGCCACGGCGGTCTGGTGGACGGGTTCGGCTTTTTGGCGTTCTCCGTGCTCCATCAAGAAAGGCTTTTTTACAAAATCGACAGACCCTCGCAAAAACGCTTTGCCCCCGGCGGATGGCACAAGGGAGATATCGGCAGGCTTGATCAGAAGAGGACGGGGCTGATGATTTTTTACAACGATGAACACCGGCAGAACGCCGGCGGACAACAGATCCTCCCGGAACTCTTGAACCAGGCGATTTCGTTCGTAATAGGGATCGATCGCGACGTGAATCCCATTCCGAGAATCACGGTAACGATATGCCCCGGGATCCTTCACGACGACATCTCGGACGGTGGCTGGTGTACAGCCGTACAGGATACTTACTCCGGCGAGTAGCATCCCGAAGATACGATGGGGGATATGCCTTCCCCTCTTTTGCTTCATAGGTATCTTCACGTATTTCATAGTAGTGGATATCGCCGTGGCTGTGGAAGGAAACATGGCGGGGGTTCTGTTGCCGAACGCATCGAAACTTTGCCGCTCTTCTTCGATACTAAAGTGTCAGGGAGGGATGTCCCGTTGAATCGTCAAGGTCCTCTGGGGACGGAAAGGGGGAGTGATGCGATGAAGCGAACGTTTCTCTTGGCAGGTCTCCTGCTCCTGATCGGGAATTTTGCCCTCGCGGAGGAG
>JAMDCN010000028.1 GCA_023489025.1 Deltaproteobacteria bacterium
GATGGAGCTCTCGCTGTATATGCGGAAGGAGACCGCCGGGATATTTGACGTGGAACTTTTACTGAAAAACGGGGAGGAAGTGATCCTGGTGGTTAGGAAGAACACCCCACCGGCAGGGACACCGGCGGAGACGGGGATGTCCATCGAAACCGATGGGGGATTCGCGGGCCTCACCCCCCCTTGACGGCGACAAGGACGACCTCTTCTCCGGAGTGGTGGCCGCGGTCAACGAGACGCAATTCCGCATATCGCAGCACGAACAGGCGTACGAAATCGCCGAAAGACCACGCCGAACGCCTCTTCTCCCGCTGTTCCAGGAGGATGCTCGCCATGAGGATCCCCTCCGCATTCGCCGGGCTGCTCCATGTCTCGAAGCTGGAGAAACCTGCTCGAACAACCAGAGATCCCAGGGCGTCCGCGGAGAAGATGTGTAGATGGCGTGGGGGTTCCAGGCCGCGCCAATTTTGCCGGAACCTCCGATGCCCAAGGCTCTCGCTGTTCGGCGTCACGAGGACCAGCCGACCTCCGGGTTTGATCACCCTGAGGCATTCCGAGACCAGGGCAAGCGGTTCGTGCACGTGTTCAATCACGTGGTTCATCGTCACGGCGTCGAAGGTGTCGGCGGGAAGCCCCAACTCGGCAAGAGAGCCCAAGTGCACCTCGATGTCGTGGCGGGCCCGGGCATTCACCACCGCCTTCGGGTCGACCTCCGCCCCTTCGACCGACCACCCTCGCTCCCTCATGTGGGCGAGGAAGTCGCCGTTTCCGCACCCCACGTCGATGAGACGCGCCCCCGGGGCGGGATCGTCGATGAACAGGTCAACCGCGCGACGACCCCAATCGCGCTCCAATCTCCTCAGTCCCGCCAGGCGCACCACGAGTTTGAGGAGCGGCTTGATCGCTTTGAAGGCCCACCGCGCGGCCGGACCGACCACTGGACCCGACCCCGCGGAAACGTCCTCGTGGGTATAGTACTTGGCGTATGCCTTACCGATATCCTTCTCGGTCGGCATCGGGTCAAGCCAATGGAGCCCACATCCCCGATCCCCGCAGCGGCGCATCGACCAGGCACCGGGGGCCCCGAAGAGCATGTCTCGCAACCCACGGAAGACGAATGGTCCGTCCGCACCGCAAAGCGGGCAGATGGGGCGCGGGACGCTGTCGATGGCAGAGGCTTCGCCAAGACCGGCATCGGGAAGGTCGGACGCGGTGGGGCCATTCATGAGACGCCACCTTGCCACCGCACCGTTTTCGACCCGATGACGATGTCCTGGTAACTCAGAAAATTCCTCCTTCCGCACCACGAACCGTACCGAATCGGATCCATAATCTCGAGACGGTTCTTCCGGTAAAGGTCCCTGATCCAGACTTCCGCGTAGGCGGTCGCGCTTTCCGGTTTCTCCTTGTCGACAGTGCGGTATCCGTCCATCTGGTACCTGAAATCCTGAGTGCACTTTGCCGGATCCACCGGCTCCGGTGACGCCGTATCCACCAGGAAGTAGGTGATCAGGCATCGGCGACCCGGCTTCAGGACGCGAGAGATCTCGGACAAGTAATTTCCCAGGTCCTCCGGGAGCATATGTGTAAATACGGACGTCAGATAGACGAAGTCGAACGAGTCGTTCGGGTAGGGAAACCGGTACTCGGATGACTTCCGCCTTCCCTTCGGGTTATAGCTCTTATTGTAGATGTCCATCAGATGAAAATGAAAATTCGGATACCACGGGGTGATCCGCCGCTGGCACCACTTTACGCCGTCGGGAACGATGTCGAACCCCTCGTAGCTCCCGCCTTCTCCGAGATACTTGGTCAACGGGATCGCCATCCTGCCGATCCCGCAACCCACGTCCAGAACCCTCGCCTCCGGCTCAAGTTCCCCGAGCTCGATGAAATACCTGAGGAACTCCGCGCCCGTCTCCTCGAAGCTTCCGTCGCCAGCGAAGGAACCAGCGTAAGGAGGGCGCAGATCGCCGGGGCGAAAGATCGCATTGAGCTGATCTTTCAATAAGAATCGAAGTTTCCTGCCGAGCTTTCCCATTCGTATCCTCCGGCCTCGAGCGCTCTTCCGGCTACCTTTGGGCGTCGTCCCCGCGGTAGCGAAGCCGCGTCATCAACTTGAAGAGGGGTTTGTATGTCTTATAGAGGGGAAACAGGAACGCATATTCCATCAATGCGATTCGCCCGGCGATCCGCCGAACGGCCTCCTGTTTGCTGATCCGACCTCTCTTGTACAGCTTCCAATACTGGTAAACCTTGTCGTAATACATATATCGTTTCGTTAAGCTGCGCATGCCCACGTACGGCTTCTCAAGATAATCCTCCAGCAAAAGGAATGCGTCATCGAGATCCGCCAAGTCCCCGATGTTTCGTGCCGTCTGTTGGCGAGGGTGAACCCGGAAGGAAGAGAGGGCGTCGTCGAGAAACGCGAAATCCCCCTTTTCCAGAAGATGGAACCACATCTCAAGATCCACCAGGTGCCTGTACGTCCCGTTGAACCCACGGAGGGCATCGCTTCTGCGGAACATCACCGTGGAGGGTTCGCCGATGAGATTCTTCCATTCCCGCAGACAACGATTGATCAGACTCCTTCCGTCCTTGATGACACACCCCTTGAAATGGCTGATCGTCTTCAGACGGTTTCCATCGGAATCGATGACGTTTCTGGCTGAACCCACCAACGAGACGCCCTTTTCGGAGTCCAGCATCGACGCCATCTTCTCCAGCGCCTCTCTTGACGCCAACAAGTCATCAGCAAATAGAAACTTGATATAGGTCCCCCGCGCGGCGCGCAGGCACAGATTCCAGTTTGCGACCAACCCCACGTTGTGAACGTTGATCCGGAAGGCCAGCCTCGGATTCTGCCGGGCATAGCTTTCGACGATCTCCCGGGAGTTGTCACGCGAGCAATCGTCAATGACGATGAATTCAAAATCCTCCATGCTCTGGTTCAGGACGGACTCGATGGCACCGGGAAGAAAAGGGGCATAATTATATGTCGGCATGCATACGCTCACCTTGAAGAAGTCCTTCCCCATGCTCAAGCCCCGCAACCCAGACCCGTATTCAACAGGGACGTTGTCCTTTCATTTGCCTAGCCTTCGACGCAGGCGATCCAGACTCCGGCACACGTTCGGCCACATGCCGGAAAAGAGCGCCTCTTTGGAGTTCCACCGCCTTCCCATACTCGCTTCCCGCATAACATTCCGGTATGTCTCCAGGTATCGCGCGGCACCAGACGCAAGCGAATAGCGAGACAAGGCCTCGTCGCACGCCTCGTCCTTCATTAATTTCCTGGCATTCATATCCCGTATCAGGAACTCAATGCCCTCCACCCAGTCCTCCTTTCGGTTCCCGACGACCAACCCGGTTTTCCCCGATCGCACGCAGCGGTTGTACGGGGGAAGGTCCGGATAAACCCCGACGATTCCGCACGCGGCGTACTCCAGCCACTTGATGTTGCTCTTGCACCGGTTGAACGGATTGTCTTCGAGGGGAACCAGTCCGATCTCTATGCCGGACGCCTGCAATGCCCGCGCGTACGAACGATAAGCCGGTTCAAATTGGATATAGGAATACCCAGGGAGACTGGCAATCCTTTCGCGGGTACAACCCATGAACCGGAATGCGACTCTGTCTCCATGCCTTTCCGAGATCTCGATCACGGCCTCCTCGATGAGGGCAAGATCGTTGCCGTGACTGATGGTACCCGAGAAACCGACGACGACGGGACCGGGACCGGATGGGGGAATGCGCCTGTCCCAGATCCGCTCGTCGATGAGATTCGGCAGGACGTGGATCGCATCGCCGTACGGACTCAGGGCTTCGCGAAGTTCCTCGGTCGATACCGTCACCGCGTCCGCCCGCGACAGGACCTCGATCATGGACGTCCGGTTCTTTTCCATGATCTTCCTGCTTACGTGGCCCGCGGGGAGATCCAGGAGAAGATCGTCGATATCGTAGACCACGGGTTTCCCGGAAGAAAAGATCCGGCCGATCGATCCCATGGTTTTCCTTGAAGGGAAATCCCTCTGGATTACTACGATGTCGGAGTGGTCCAGGACGTCGACGTCGATTCGGACGCCG
>JAMDCN010000050.1 GCA_023489025.1 Deltaproteobacteria bacterium
TAGAACCGGTTCGCCACTTCGAAGAAACCGTGCCACTGCGTGTAGTCCGGAGCCATCATCGACGCCCCGTGCCGCGCCCTTCGCCCCTCGTGGTGCCACAGGAGGAAGTAGGTCCACTCGATCTTGCCGGTGAAGGTGTTCGGCGTGATCTTCCCGGCGGCGGCGAGCTTCTTCATCAGTTCGCCGGCGGGCTTGGCGAACTTCTCGTTGTAAAGGTCGACGGTGATGTCGTACTGGGTGTAGAAGGCACCGACGAACCGCTGGTCGTGGCAGTTTCCGCAGACCTGCCTCATCGTCGCGCGCTTCTTCTCCCAATCCTCCATTTTCCTGGAGACGGCGGGGCGCAGCGTCCACGAGAGACGCTCGCCCGGGTCGTGGGTCACCGGCAAGTCGGCTGTGGCGCTCATGTGGCACGTGGCGCACGTGGGTGCCGCACTATAGTCCTTCCCAAGGACCCAGCTCCGCGAGTCGAGGTTCATCCGATCCCGATTCGCGTAGAAGGCGATCCCGTGCTTGGATTCGTCGTAGATCTCCTTTTGCGGGTGGTCGGGCCCCAGATGGCACTTTCCGCACGACTCGGGGGAACGCGCGACCTTGGCGCTGAAGAGATGCCGGGAGTGGCATGCGGAGCACGCGCCCCTCGATCCGTCGGGATTGATGCGGCCGATGCCGGTATTGGGCCAGGTGGTGGGGTCGATCTTCCCGCTCGCGAGAACCTTCACCGTGCCGCCATGGCACTGCTGGCATCCGGAGATCGCCGCCGGAGGCCCCTCGATGACCTCCCCGAGGAAGTTGTCGAGGCTGCCGAGGATCTCGCCCGCCTTGGCGTGGTGGCTCGCCTGGAACTGCCGGCTCTCCTTCTCGTGGCACCGGGCGCAGTCGTTCGGGGTGACGATGGTGTGGATCGTGCTCCCATGGTGCTCGAAGGCCGCCGGTTTCCCCTTTTCCGCCTCGTGGCAATCGAGGCAGCCGACACCCTCCTTCGCGTGCGTGCTGTTCCTCCACTCTTCGATGGCGGTTGCCGCCACCTTCTCCTTGACATGGCACGACACGCAGTCCCGGCTGGACTCGGGGACCGTCGCTTCCGCCGACGCCCCCGACGACAGGACGAGAATCATCCCCGGAACCAGCGCCAGAAGCAATCCTCTTTTGCCCATGCGGCACCTCCTCCTGATGTGGATTTGATGTGGGTTACCGGACCGGGAACGGGTCCGAACACCAATCACAATTCCTATCCCGGATGGCAGGTGGATGGATTGACCTGCGTCAATAAACGGAATTTTCCCGTTCAGCGCGACAGAAGGGAGAAGAGGTCGCCGGCCGACAGGATCCGGATCCGCTTCCCGCGTACGTCGATCAGGCCGTCGTCCTGCAATTTCTTGAGCGTCCGGGAGAAGGTCTCCGGAACGGTCCCCAGCCGGGAGGCGAGCACGTTCTTGCCGATCGGCAATTCGAGCTCCGCCCCGTCTTTCGGGGGGATGCCGCGCGCCTTGAGCTCCTCCGAGAGGTAGAAGACCAGGCGGGTCTCCACGTCCTTCAAGGAGAGGCTTTCCACGAGATCGGTCATCCGCTTGAGCCAGCGGGAGAGGGACGCCAACATCCGGATGGCGACGTTCGGATGCCGTTCCAGCAGATCGAGGAACGCCCCCTTCGGGAAGAAATAGAGTTCCGTGTCGGTGAGCGTCTCGGCGTGCGCGGGATAGGCCCCCCCCTCGAAGATCACCGCCTCGGCGAACGTCTGCCCCGTTTCGAGGACGTGAAGGATCTGCTCCTTCCCCTCTCCGGAGAGCTTGAACACCTTCACCTTGCCGGTGACCACGACGAAGAATCCGTCGGCGCGGTCCCCTTCCCGGAAAACCGCCTCTTTCTTGGCGAAGCGCCGGGACACGGCGAGATCGGCGACCCGCCGGAGGTCGTCGTCGGGCAAGGTCGCGAACAGGGGCGTCTTTCGGAGGAGATCCATGGGCAAGATGGACATGGTACCATTTTGATGGATCGACGGTCCGCGTCAAGACCGGAATTTCGAAGGCGGGAAGTTCCAAGACGATTCCAACCCCGGGGGGGGGAGGCGGGGCTCTCCGCGGTCCTTAGAGCGCTGACCGACCTGTAGCCCCTACGGAGGAAGCGCCTCCCGGCGCGACCCTCGTGAGATATACGCCCGTTCGAGCCCCGACCGGACCCTCCGGTTCCCGGGATCGATCTCCACCGCCGCACGGTACTCCCTGATACCCTCGTCCAGCCTGCCGCAGCCGCAATAGGCCGCCGCGAGGTTCCCCCGCGTGGCGGCGTTCCACGGCTCGAGCTTCACGGCCCGGCGGGCCTCCGCGATCGCCTCCTCGTACCGCCCCTTCCCGGCCAGGAGAATGCCCAGATTGTCCCGGGCGGCCGCCATCTCCGGGTCGAGAGCGAGCGCACGGCGGTATTTTGCGATCGCCTCATCGTTCCGCCCCAGTTTCTGGAGGGAGACCCCGGCGTTATAGTGCACGTCGGGCAACCCCGGATAGAGGCGCCCCGCCTCGTCGTACAGCCGGAGCGCGTCCTCCTCCCGTCCTTTCCGGGAGTACCCGGCCCCCAACGTCTTCAGGAACACGCCGAGCATCTCGGCGGAAGTCAGAGAGTGGAGGTACGGCCTCGCGGGGTCGACCCCGAACACCCGCCGGTACCGGTCGTCCTCCCAAGAGGCGCCATCCTTCGCGAACTCGACGTTCCGGCGGATCGTTTTCCCCTCGTACCGGACGAAACAGTGGGACGGGACGTATACCCCGCGGAAAGGGACGCCGAGGCGGTCCGCCAATGAAAGGTAGAGCATCGAAAGGCCCAGGCAGTTCCCCTTTTTCCGGGCGAGGACCGTTTCTAGAAGATAATTCCCGGGGTCCGAGGGCGACTTGTCGTAGACGAACCCTTCCTCGTCCAGAAGGACGCGGCGAAAGGCGTCGACGACCTGCCCTTCATCGACGGCGCGGCTCACCTCGGGACGGAGGCGTTCCGCCAATCGCCGGATCTCGCGCCTCACCATCGACGGATTCACCGGGAGACCGAGCAGGTCCTTGCTTCCCTGGGCGGAATCGTGAAGGGCGGCGGACAGAAAGGAAGGCTCTCTTACGGCGGCGGGCGAGAGAGCCGGGGACGTCCCGGCCTCGGCGGACACGCCTCCGACGCACGACAAAAGGATCACCCCGAGGAATGCGGCGACGGACCGACGATTCACCCACCCACCTCACCGGGGCGCCGCCCCGGAACGTTCCATCCCTCCATTGTACCAGTAAAGGAAACGGCGGCGCAGGGTGCGATCCGCATCCCGGCGCCGCCGTTCATGGGGTGTTTGTTCCGTTCGACGCCGATGATCACGGGCCGAGGTCGATGCCGGGGCGGAATGTCAGCCCCCCCGAACTCCACGGTCGGCGCCTCCCGGTACGCCTCTTGAACAGCTCGGACGAACTCCACGACCGATGCGGAACCGCCCCGGTCTCCATCGGCTCGCGGATCTCTCCCGCGTTCGGTTGCTCCACGCCCTGCTGGTACACGCCCTGCTCCGGTAGGGCCGGGACGGAAGAATCCGCCGGTCCGTACGCGTCCATTCCCCGATCGTCCGCCAAGGCGGCGACCCCCATGGTTCCCATCAATACGACGACTGCCAGCGCATAAAGTACGCTCTTTCCTTTCATCCCCTTTCCCTCCTTGCGATTCGCCGGTTGGATGCCTGCCTCCGACACCGACAACGACTCCAGCCCATGAGATGGTCTCCCGCCGCGGGGAGTTGCGCGCCGGACCCCTTTTCCGGGTCAGCATACTCGTCAGCGACAATCGGAATCAGCCGCCCGGTAATCGGCAGGCGCACCATCTTGCCGATCAGGCCAGCGTACCGCTCATCATCGGGGTGAACGGCGATGCCCGTATCCCCCAGCATGGTTTCCGGTCGGGTGGTGCCGACGATGACAAAGGTATCGTCCATCCCCTCCACGGGATAGCGCAGATACCACATCTTGCCCTTCACCTCGCGCTGCTCCACTTCCAGATCGGAAATGGCGGTGTGCAGCTT